>JAFYLN010000003.1 GCA_017537045.1 Oscillospiraceae bacterium
CCAAGTCCGATGGCAAAAAGAAGAAACCACACCGCATGGTGTGGTTTCTTCTTTTTGGCAGAGGATGAGGGATTCGAACCCCCGCAAACGGAGTCAGAGTCCGGTGTGCTACCGTTACACAAATCCTCTATCTGCTGAACAGTAATATTATATCCAATTTTTCGAAAAAGTCAAGCCCGTAATTAAAAAATTATCACCGCTGCTGTGTAGGTGTTACAATGATGTGTAACACCTACAAACCGACCATAAGTAGTTTTGTTTTCAGGGTTGACAATTCTGAAAAATATGGTATAATCTACTTCGTTCCAGTATGGAGGCATAGCTCAGCTGGTTAGAGCGCATGCTTCACACGCATGAGGTCACAGGTTCGAGTCCTGTTGTCTCCACCAAATAAATGAAACCCGAACCATGAGGTTCGGGTTTTGTTTATTTCTCTGACACAGGACTCGAACCTATTAATTGCAAGGCTCCGGTGGAGCCTTGCTTGCCGACAGCTTGACGGCGGCAACACATTAATTTCATCGAGTTCTGTTGTCTCAGCCACATGTTAGACCCCATGCCCGAAAGCAGATGTTTGCGAATGGCATAAGGTTGAAAAATGGCACAAAAACCATTATGATAGACCCATCAGAAAGGTTGTGAAATCTTGAAATACGAAAATATGGTACGCGGGCGGTTTCTGGCACGCCCCAACCGCTTTATTGCAAAAGTAGAAATCGATGGGCAGGAGGAAACTGTCCACGTAAAAAATACGGGCCGCTGCCGGGAACTGCTGATGCCCGGTGCTGAGGTCTGGTGCCGTTTCGATCCCAATCCAATGCGCAAGACCCGCTACGACCTGATCACCGTGCGAAAGGGTGGCCGGCTCATTAATATGGATTCTCAGGCTCCCAATGCCGCTGCGAAGGAATGGCTTCTTTCCGGCGGGCTGGGTAAAATTGAAAACCTGAAAGCGGAAAGCGTCCGCGGCGATTCCCGCTTCGATTTTTCCTTTACCAAGGATGGAAAACTGTGCTTTCTGGAGGTCAAGGGCGTGACACTGGAAAACGACAATGTCTGCGCCTTCCCCGATGCGCCCACGGAGCGGGGTGTCAGGCATCTGCGGGGATTGACCGCACTTGCCCGTCAGGGTTGCGGCGCGTATGTGCTGTTTGTAATTCAAATGCCGGACGTGAAATACCTGCATCCCAACGATGCTACCGACCCCGCCTTTGGTGCAGCATTGCGCGCTGCGGCAGAGGCTGGCGTGCAGGTTCTGGCTATGGACTGCGCGGTCACCGAGGACACCATGGAAATCCGCCTGCCTGTTCTTGTGAAGCTATGAGAAACCCCATCCTCCCGGATGGGGTTACTTTTTACACTGTTTCCAGCAGCGCAGGCAATTGGTGCAGCGCCTCGATCTCAAAATCGGGGATAATGCCGTTCTTAGCGGCGGCATGGGTCGGATTGACCCAACAGGTCTTAATTCCTGCATTGATGCCGCCGAGAATATCGGAGCTGAGGCTGTCGCCCACGATCATAGCCTTTGCGGGGTCAAAACCGGGAATCCGGGCAAAACAGCCATCGAAATAGGCTTTGGAGGGCTTGTTATGGCCGATCTCTTGAGAAACGAACACTTTTTCGAAGAAGCGGTACAGGTTCGCGCTGGTCATGCGCCCCTTTTGGACAGATGCCGTGCCGTTGCTGGCCAGAAACAGGCGGTACTTCTTCGAAAGCATATCCACAGCTTCCTCTGCCCCGGGCAGGAACCAGTGGCCGCTGGACAGGTTCCTCTCGTAGACGCGGGCAACGGCCTGTGCATCCACCTCCATACCCAGTTCCGAAAACAGCATGGAAAACCGTCCCGTCAGAACCTCCGAACGGGTCATGGTGCCCAGTTCCAACTGCTCCCAGTGCCATTTATTGATGAGATGGTAACGGTGCAGCACTTCTTCTGTGGGTTCTATACCAAAATCGCAGATTGTCTTTGAAATAGCAATGCGCTCTGCCTTATGGAAATCCAGAATGGTATCATCCAGATCTAAGAATAAAAATTCGATCATTGCAGGTTCCTTTCAAATTTCAGTTTATCGCTCTGTTTCGATTGTGCGTGTAGGGGCGGCTATCAGCCGCCCGCACAGCAGAATATTTCGCATTCGCATTGATTTTTGGCGAATTCGCAACATTGTGCCGCTCAAAAATATGTCATTGCGAGGAGCGCATAGCGCGACGTGGCAATCTCCTGCTTCCATGCATCGATAAGCAGTGCAGAAACAAGCATCGTACCGGGAGATTCCCACGTCGGCCTTTCAGGCCCCCTCGGAATGACAGTGGTTTTCGATGGTTTCTGCGCCGATTTTTCTGCTACCAACTACCAAATTACGATGTCATTGCGAGGAGCATGGCATTAGGCCATGCAACGCGGCAATCCGCATCCCCTGCATCCGAAGGATGCTGTCGCCCCACCGGGGCGACAATTTAAATTTTCAAGAGTGCGACAAACATCAATTTATCGATTCTTACGTTTGACGATTTCGTTGGCAATTCTTGCAAATTCAGGAATGGACAGGGTCTCACCACGGACATTGGTATCAAAGCCTGCCGCTTCGATCACTTCAGCAGCCCCCTGCTTACCCAGCTCAGGGAAACCGGACGCAAGGCCATTGGAAAGCTTCTTGCGGCGCATAGCAAAGCTGGCACGTACTGTGCGGAAGAAAATATCCTGATCCAGAATATCCCAGCTGCGTTCCTTGCGCACATGTAGGGAAATCACCGCAGAAGTAACCTTTGGCTGAGGCAGGAAGCAATGGGCAGGCACATCAAAAAGCAGCTCCGGCTCGGCATAATACTGGCAGAACACGGTAAACGCACTGTAATCAGCGCTGCCCGGAGCAGCTGCGATCCGCTGTGCCACCTCTTTCTGCACCATGACTGTGACCGAATCGAAGCATTCTGCTTCCAGCAGCGCCGTCAGTATGGGAGATGTGATGTAATAGGGCAGGTTGGCGCAGGCCATGGGACGCAGGCCGTCCAATTTCTCCCTGACCAGCGCCGGAACATCCAGCTTCAGTACGTCGTTCCAGATAATTTCCAGATTGTCAAATTCTCCGACTGTCGCATCCAGAATGGGCTTCAGGCGGTTATCCAGTTCCACGGCACAGACTTTTTTTGCATTCAAGCAAAGCTGCTGGGTCAGCGGGCCGATACCGGGGCCGATCTCCAGCACACCGGCTGTCTGATCCACGCCTGCCTCCCGGACGATGGATTCCGGCACCCATGGCGCAATCAGAAAATTCTGACCCTTTGCCTTAGAGAAATGGAAACCATGGCTTTCCAGCAGGGGCTTCATTACATGGATATCACATACATTGACCATCATCATGTCCACCTTGTCTATAATAAATTGATGTTTATCGGGCTGTTGGCGGCGAAGCCCTTGGCTCTCCTTCTGGGAGAGCTGTCAAAAATCGAAGCGATTTTTGACTGAGAGGGAAAATAACGAACCCTCTCCGCCCCAAATCCTTGATTTGGGGCACCTCTCCCAAAGGGAGAGGCAAGTTTTCAACAGCTCGATAAACTGAAATTTGCACAAAAAAGAATGCCCTTTTTCTGTTCATGATAACAGAAAAAAGGCGAATTTGCAATATAGAATCAGCCAAGGATGTACACGTCACAGCTGCGGGCACCAAACTGCACGCATTCGTTCTTTGTATTGAAGAACAGGTCTAACCGGGTGCCATATATAAATTGCTTGCTCCCGCAGTCTTCCGCAGTTGCCACACCGTAGATGTATTCTCCGTCTTTTGTCACGATATAGAACCTTGTGCCATAGGGAAACACTTCCGGGTCAACCGCAATGGCGCCGACCCGTGCCCGGGTTCCGGTGGCTGTTGTGCCCACATAGCCTTCACAATGATAGGCTGTGGCAAGGCAGGTAACTTTTTCCGTGTAGGTCAGAACCTCGCCGGTGGGTAATGTGATCGTACCGTTTTCAATTTCCGCCACAGGGTTTTCCGGTACATCCCGCCGAGCCCCGCTGCCCACAGCTATTATTTCGCGCACCGGTTGGGAAATCACCTGCTGGCTGAGAACCTCCCGCTTCGATTCCACGCCATTTAAATACGTTACCGTTGCTTCGCAAAGCACCTGCCCGTCCTCTCCCTCTGTTATAATCTTTTGCGTACCTTCCGGCAGGGACGGATCCGCACAGTAGACCGTTTCATGGGGCAGAAATGTTGTATATGTCTGATTTTCCTGAATGACACGGGCAACAGTCACCACCATACCATCAAATGTCTGCGAATCCTGCGGAACAGAGATCACATCCGCATCACTCCATGTCAGATTCAGACGGGTGAGCAGCTCCTCAACTGACTCACCCCGGGATGTTACTTCCATCTTCTGCCCATAATAGTCAACAAGCAGCTTTTGCTCCCGCCGGACATTGATCCGCAGGATTCCGTCACCGGAGTGGGCGGTATAGATATCATTTGCACCCAACTCCAGCCCGGCCTCTCCCAGAACCGTCTTTGGATCTGTTTCTGTCGTTGCATGAACCATAACACGGCTTCCATCTGTAATCACGCAGGTTGTCTGCAGGAATATCTGTCTGAACAGCAGCCCTGCCACAAATACCAGCATTGCCGCCGCGCAGATCAGCAGTCTTTTTCTCATTTCGGTGAATCGTTTCTTTTTTCGCAAAGCCCCGCCTCCCCTTTCATTTCCAATTCACGCCATTATTATAACATTATCGCCACCAAAGTCAACAAATTATATGTTTTTACAGCTTTTCGACAACTTTTTTATTGTTTTTTATTCCGGTTTATGTAAACGCTTTTTCAGGCATATCCGGTCGCAACCACGCAGAAAAATGGCGTGCTTTGTTGAATGCCGCAGGCCGCGGTTGATGCAAAGAAAGGCATTTTGTCGCAAAATTGTTTCCTGCTGCTTCCTGTTTACAGCGGGTTATGTGGTACTTTCCGGTGTTTTTTGATCGTCACAACTTATTCACAGAAAATTTGTTTACTTTCTTCGCAATTGATGCTATAATTGGCGGATAGAAAGGGGGCAGGGCCTTGAATCAATTTATATCCGAATTAAAGAATTTCCCGAAAAAGTGCGACTGGGTGCTGCTTCTTCTGTGCTTTGTCACCTCGTCTTTCGGTTGTGTAGTCATCGGCAGTGCCACCTCTGCTGAAAAATTCGGCAGTAACTTCCGCTATATCGCCATTCAGGTCGGCGCTACCATCATCGGTATTTTAGCTTTTGCGGTCATTTCGTCCATCGATGTGGAAGTCATGTCCGAGTACCGTTACCTGCTCGTGGCATTCAACACCTTTCTGCTGCTCCTGCTGATCCCGTTTGGTACGGATAACGATACGGGTAACCGAAGCTGGATCGAAACACCCATCATCAACATCCAGCCCGCCGAGATCTGTAAGATCACCTACATCGTCATCATGGCATCGGTCATGGCATCACACCAGAACCGAATCTCCAGCATCCCCTCTGTCATGCATATGGTACTTCATCTGGGACTTCTGTTTGGCCTGAATATGGTTATTTCCAAGGACGCGGGCGTTTCCCTGATCTTTGCCTTTATCTTTGTCGGCATGGCTTTCGGCGGCGGCGTTTCCCTGATCTGGTTCGGTCTGGCACTGGGTGCCATCGCCATCGGTTTCCCGATCATCTTCCCATACCTCGGTACGCACCAGCAAAACCGCATTAAGATTTTGTTCGACGAGACCATCGACCCTCTGGGCATCAACGAACGTTACCACTATAAGATCAACCTGTTGTCCCTGACCGGCGGCGGTCTGACGGGACAAGGTCTGTTCAACGGCAACCGTACCCAGGGCGGACGGCTCTTTGCCCAGCATACGGACTACGTCTTCTCCTCCATCGGCGAAGAGCTGGGCTTCTTTGGCTGCGTGTTCGTCATGCTGCTGGAGTTTGCCATCATCGCCCGCTGCATCTACGTGGGCATCCGCTGTCAGGACTATATGCGCCGCCTGATCTGCTTCGGTGCTGCTTCCGCACTGATCTTCCAGGTGACCATCAATGTGGGCATGTGTATCGGCGTTATGCCCGTTATCGGTCTGACACTGCCGCTGATCAGCTACGGCGGCTCCTCTATTGTGACCATCTACGCCATGCTTGGGCTTGTGTCCGGCGCTTACGCGCGACCAGAATCCCTCAGTCATGAGCGGTATATCCAACCTCTGCGCTAATAAAACCACACCGGCAACGCCTGTATGTTGCCGGTGTATTCATTGATACCGCTGTATCTGGAAGTCTTTTTGAAAAAAGACTTGCAGGCAGACGGTATATGGAGTATAATGAATGCAATTATTCTATAAATTATGGTATCGAGGAGTATATTCTCATGAGCAAGAAAAAAGTCGTTCTTCTGTGCGTGCTTGCCTTTTTGCTGGTCGCACTGACCGCCACCGGCATTGTGCTGAAAGTGCAGCACGACCGGGCAGAAGCAGAAGCCCTGCGCATCTACCATGAAACCTATCTGATCATGGATGGTGTGGAGTATCTTCGTGCTTCTGCGGAGTTGGATCTTTCCGGCCTGCAAATTCAGGAGCTGGAAAAGCTGAAAGAGCTGACTGCACTGAAAAAGCTGAATCTGCGCGGTACCGGTATTTCCGTTGCGCAATATGAAATGCTGCACACAGCACTGCCGGAATGTGAGATCCTCTGGTCTGTTCCTTTCCAGGGCGCTTATTTTGAAGATACCATTCAGGAACTGACTTTGGAAACTCTGAGCGCGGATGACCTGGCAATGCTGCAGTACTTCCCCGCGCTGACCAGCGTGAATGCCGACCAATGCCAGGACTACGATTCCATTCTTGCGCTGATGGAGCAGCGTCCCGAACTGGCTGTTACATATACCGTTACCGTCGGCGGCTCTACCTATCCCCATACACAGGATCAGCTTACCGTGGCCGATCCCGATGCAGAGGAATTGATGACGCAGCTTCCCCTGCTGACCAGACTTGAAAATGTAACGCTGGAAGGAACCCTACCTGACCACGATGCCCTGATCGCACTGAAAAATGCATTCCCGAATATCACTTTCCTTTGGAATTTCACAGTCTGTGGTGTTCAAACCAACACATTGGCAAGCTCTCTGAATCTTTCCAACATCTCCATGACCAGCACTGCTGAGCTTGAGGCCGCCCTGCCCTGCTTCTATCAGCTCGAAACAGTTGATATGGTCAGCTGTGGCATCAGCAATGAAGATATGGAAGCCCTGAATAACCGCCATCCCCAGACCTCCTTCGTCTGGGAGGTAATCGTCAGTGGTGTCCGTCTGCGTACCGATGCCAAGCACTTTATGCCGTGGAAGTATAATATCAAAACTGTCGGCAATCTGTACAACCTCAGATACTGCACCGAAATGGAAGTTCTGGATTTTGGTCATAGGGGCATCAATGACATTTCTTATATTGAGTACATGCCCAATCTGCGTTTCCTGCTGCTTCTGGAATGTAAGCCAGACGTTGAAATCATTGGCAACTGTACCAGTCTGGAACATCTTGAGCTGTGTGACTCCCCCGTTACCGACTTCTGGCCTCTGACCAACCTGACCAATTTGAAAGACCTGAACCTGTCCTATACACCCATGGATCTCGGCACACTGCGGTTCGGCACCTTTGGTGATATCACCCCGTTGCTTCAGATGACATGGCTGGACCGCCTCTGGATGACTTATTCCCGTATTGGTGAGGAGGGTCGTGCCACAATGCGCGAAGCCCTGCCGGCTACCGAGCTGTGTTTCCAGTCCGTCAGCTCCACCGACCGTGGCTGGCGTTATTCCCCCCGTTACTTTGAACAGCGTGATATCATCGGCATGTGGTATATGATTGGATAATACATCAAATAAATTCCCTCCATATCTGGAGGGAATTTTTACATATTATTCTTGCCATTCGGAGAAACAGTGATTATAATAGCTTCAAACTTACAGGCTTGAGGTTCCCATATGAAAATCAGCAAATTCCTTTACCGGCTGCTCGTGGTTGCTCTGATTGCCGTTTTTCTTATCAGCGGCAGCTTCGTTGCACGTTACATGATCGACTCCGTACAGCAAAAAAATGAATACGAACGGCTTGCCGCCATGGTTGAACAAGCACGGGCAGAAGCTTTGCTGACAGTTCCACCCGCGCTTGTGCCCTCCAATCCGGTGCAGTCCACCGAGCCGGAAGAGCCAGCCATATTGCCGGAGTACGCATCCAGTTATGAAGAAAATTCCGATCTTGTGGGTTGGATGGTTATTGACGGTACACCCATCAACTATCCCGTGATGCAAACTCCCGATCATGCCGATTACTATCTGAAGCGGAATTTTAAAAAGGAACCCAACGATCATGGCTGCCTGTATGTCCGGGAAACCTGCGATGTTTTTACCCCCTCCGATAATGTCACCATCTATGGCCACCATATGAAGGACGGCAGCATGTTCTCGGGGTTGGATAAGTTCCGCAAGCAGTCCTTTTGGGAGGAGTACAACACCATCCGCTTTGATACCCTTTATGAACGGCATACCTACACCGTATTTGCCGTATTCACCACCACTGCCTCAGTGGGTGAAGGCTTTGCCTATCATCTTTTTGAAAACGCAGAAAACGCAGCGAAATTCGATGATTTTGTTTCCACCTGCAAATCGCTTTCCTTTTACGATACCGGCATCACCCCGCAATACGGCGACAAGATGATCTGTTTATCGACCTGTGAATACTCACAGATCAATGGCAGGCTGGTGGTCATGGCCGTGCGCAACGAATAATAAAAACAGGCGGGTCATGCCCGCCTGTTTTTTATACTTCTTCGATAATGTAGAGGTTTGAGCCGTAATCACCTTGGGTACGCTGGTTCTTGTCATAGCCAGTACCCCGGAAGAGCGGCTGCAGCAGAATGCCGCTGAGCAGCGCACTGCCGCTGACACGGTAGCCCTCCACACCATCCTCCAGCGCGTAAACCTTATCTGCGGCGCGCAGCACAGCGCCGTCCGGATTCAGATTGACCGGTGCTACATGCTTCAAAAGGTGGGCAAACTGGCCGACGCGAATCTTCTGAGCCCGGGTGCGCAGATGATAGGTCTTTCCTGCATCCAGGCCTTTCAGGCGCAGCTGTTCATAACCGGGTGCCGCAGGAAGCTGCTTATGGAAGATGCCTGCCGCAGTGGTGCCTTCCAGTGTGACCTGCCAGCCGTTTTTCATGCGGCGGAAGGTGCCAAACTGGAACAGGCGGCGGTACTGCTTATACAGTTCGATCTGATGCTTGATCTCCTGCACCTCCACGCTTGCCAGATGCTTCAGATCCAGCTCATAGCCCAGGCATCCAAAGAAGGATACATTGCCACGGGTGGTCAAGGGCGTATTGCGCAGTGTTTGTGCATGGGGTGCAGCAGAAACATGGGCTCCAAAGGTAGACTGAGGGTACAGGTAGGAAAGATTCCCCTGAATCTCCAGCCGGGAGATTGGATCCGTGTTGTCACTGCACCAGACCTGTGGGCCGAAGCAAAGCATACCCAGATCGAAACGGTTACCGCCGGAGGAACAGCTTTCCAACAGGATTTCAGGACGCGGCTGGAAAATCCGCCGCAGCACATCGTAAAGGCCCAGAATATAGTCGTGCGCCTTTGCGCCAACTGCCACGCTGTGGCGGTTCATATCCCACTTGACATAGGTAATATTAGCGCTGTCCAGCACACAGGACACATTCTCCACAATGTAGTCCCGCACCTCCTGCTTCGTCAGATCCAGCAGCAGCTGATGGCGGCCGTAGATGGTAGGGAAGCAGTCGGTCAAAGCCCAGTCTGGGTGTGTACGGTAAAGGCCGGAATCCTCATTGACAGACTCCGGCTCGAACCAGAGGCCGAACTCCATGCCGAGCCTGTTGATCTTCTGGGCAAGGCCGGAAAGTCCCTGCGGCAGTTTTTTCAGATTGACATTATAATCACCCAGGCCGGCCAGATCATCGTTTCGCTTTCCAAACCAGCCGTCATCCAGTACAAACAGTTCACAGCCCAGGTTTTTCGCACGGTGGGCAAGGTCCATCAGGCGGTTCTGGTTAAAATCGAACATGCAGCCTTCCCAGCTATTGTAGAGGATGGGACGCTCCCTGCTCTTCCAGTATTCCGGCACCACATGCTCCAGCACGAAGCGGTGCATCCGCTGGGACAATCCGTTAAAGCCGGCACCAGAGTAACACAGCACTGCTTCCGGTGTTTCAAATTTTTCGCCCGGCTGTAGATTCTTACAAAAGTTCGCAGGATTGATGCCCTGCATGACGCGGGTAAAGCCCTGCTGGGACAGCCGTGCAGAGGCATAGTGATTACCCGAATAGATCAGGTTAAAGCCGTAGACCCTGCCCGCATCCCCGCTTGCATCCTCCTCACTGAGCAGGAAGCCGGGATTGTGCTGATTGGAGGAAGCGCCGGTGGCACTTTCATTAACCACACGGCTGGCTCCCACAGCGGTATCACAGCGCTGCATTTCTGCGATCCAGCCGCCGTTAAATGTGGTCATGGTGTAATTTCCATAAATATCCATGGAGAAGCTCATAAGCTTGTGCAGTTCAATGGGGTTGCTGCCACTATTTTCCAGTACAGTGAAGCGGGTCATGGCCGTTTCGTAGAGGGTAAAATACAGCTTCAGCCGCGCTCCAGCCTGTTCCATGATAATTTCCAGTGTTTCACCTTTACCATGTGTCTGGGGCAGGCCGCATTCCATCATTGGTGGAGCATCCAGAATATTGTGGTTTACATAACAGAAATTTGTAGCTTTTCCGTCCATTTCCAAGGGACTTTCCCGGAAATCACCGCGCCCGCTGCCGCTCCACGCCAGAGCCATGGCATCGGGACTGCTGCCCGGATCCTTGTCGTTTAAGAGCAGGCTGCTGCCCCAGCCAAGTCCCGGCTGGCCTGACAGTGCTTCCACATCCTCCGTTCTTACCGGCGCACCAAAGTGCACCTGTTCCAGCAGACCGTAGCGGTTGACCCGCAACAGACAGGATAGCGCTTGATTTCTTAAATGAAACAATCCATTTTTACATTCAATCATAGCATTTCACTCCTTTTCTATCATTTTAACGGTGAAAAAATGACCTGTCAATGAAATTTTAGATGACGCAGTCCCCCAGGTGTGATATAATTTTCTCAGAGGTCAATTGAAGTTCAAATTGATGTTTGTCGCACTGTTGCGGTTTCAAATTGTTGCCCCGGTGGGGCGACAGCATCCTTCGGATGCAGGGGATGCGGATTGCCGCGTCGCATGGCTTAATGCCATGCTCCTCGCAATGACATCGTGATTTGGTAGTTGGTAGCAGCAAAATCGGCGCGGAAACCATCGAAAACCACTGTCATTCCGAGGAGGCCTGAAAGGCCGACGTGGGAATCTCCCGGTACAATGTTTGTTTCTGCACTGCTTATCGATGCATGGAAGCAGGAGATTGCCACGTCGCGCTATGCGCTCCTCGCAATGACATGTTTTTGAGCGTCACAATGTTACGGATTCGCCGAAAATCAATGCAAATACGAAACATTCTGCTGCGCGGGCGGCTGATAGCCGCCCCTACACGCACAATCGAAACAGAGCGATAAACTGAAATTTGAAAAACACAAAGGGAGCTGTTATTATGAAAAAAACACGCTGGTACAAAGACAAGGTATTCTATCAAATCTGGCCCCGGTCCTTCAAGGACGGTAATGGTGACGGCATGGGCGACCTGCTGGGTGTGTACGAAAAGCTGGACTATTTGAAGGAACTGGGTGTGGATGGCATCTGGTTCTCTCCCATTTATCCCTCCCCCGGTGCCGACTGCGGCTATGACATTGCCGATTACATGGACATCGCACCGGAATTCGGCGGCATGGAGGCTTTCGAAAAGGTACTGGACGGTGCCCACGAACGGGGCATGAAGGTGCTGATGGATCTGGTGGTCAACCACACCAGTGACGAGCATGAATGGTTCCAGAGGTCCAGACAGCGAATCGACCCCTACACCGATTACTACATCTGGCGCCCCGCAAAGCCCGACGGCGGGCTTCCCAATAACTGGGATTCCATGTTTGAGGGTAAGGCATGGCAGTGGGACGAGGTTCGGCAGGAATACTACCTGCACATCTTTGCCATCAAACAGCCTGACCTGAATATGGACAATCCTCTGGTACGCGAAGAGGTAAAGAAAATTCTGAAATTCTGGCTGGATATGGGTGTGGACGGTTTCCGCGAGGATGTCATCACCTTTATCTCCAAGACGGAGGGTCTGCCCGATGACCGCCTGATGCCTGCTTCCAAGGGTCTGCCCCTGTATAACCACGGCCCCCATATTCACGAATACCTCCATGAGTTCAAGTGCGATGTGCTGGATCACTACGACTGTTTCACGGTCGCCGAAGCGCCCATGGTCTCTCCTGAAATGTCCCTGAAGTACATTGCTGAAGAGGGCGGCCAGATCGATTCCATGATCCAGTTCCAGTGCGAGTGCGCCGACTGCCTGTTCAGTGATTATATGCCTCTGCCCTTCTCCCTCGTGCGGCTGAAAAATGCCTTCTCCAGCTGGCAGTACAAGCTCCGGGGTAAAGCTTGGAATCTGCTGTACATTGAAAACCATGACCATCCCCGCATCATTTCCCGTTATGGCAGTGAGAAATTCTGGAAAGAAAGCGGCAAGACGCTGGCCGCAGCCTATCTGTTCCAGCAGGGCACGCCCTTTATCTATCAGGGTCAGGAAATCGGCATGCTGAACTGGAGGCCGGAATCCATTGACCAGTACCGGGATGTGCAATCCATCTACCAGTACCATCACAATCTCAGAAAACTCCCCGAGGAAAAGCGGATCAAAAAGCTCTGGCGCTCTTCCCGTGACTCTGCCCGTACCCCCGTGCAGTGGGATGATTCCCCCAATGCGGGCTTCACCTCCGGTGAGACTACCTGGATCGATGTGAACCCCAACTACACCTGGCTGAACGCCGCTCAGCAGGAACAGGATCCTGATTCCATCCTGAATTTCTATAAGAAGGCCATCGCGCTGCGCAAGATCCTGAAATCCGTTCGCTATGGTGTCTACAAGGAGCATTTTCCACTAAGCAACACCCTTTATTGCTACACACGGGAGTTGAAATGTGAAAAGTTGCTGGTGCTTTGCTCCTTCTCTGGCAAGCCACAAAATCTGCGGATTCCCGCAGGCTATGACTTGAGCAAGGGCGAACTAATCCTCGGAAATTACACCGATATCCTCCCCAAAATTCTACAGCCCTACGAATGCAGAGTGTACCGCTTCAAATAAGCACCAAAGAACCGCTCCCTGGGGAGCGGTTCTTCTTTCACATATAGCTCTTGATAGTTCCGATGAGAATGTCACCAGCAACCACACGGTCCTCTGCCGCGAAGCCGTCGGCAAAATTATCGGAGTACAAAATCTGTGCATTGGGTGGGAACTCGTCATCACCTTCCCAGACCAGAATCCGCATTTTATAACCACCCACCAGATTGAACTCAAATCCTGCATCACCGTGCTGCACGGGCTGCGCGCCCATCTTCTCCGCCGCTGCGGAAAAGGCACCGGTTCGGAAGCCGAAAGTAAAGGCCGCGCGGGTTAAGACCCGGCCTGTGTAAGGCTTGATATACATCTCACCCCAGGGCATTTCCCGGAAGGTCTTCCAATCACCGCGCCAGACCACGTCTCTGCTTTCCAGCAGGTAGCGGAGCAGAAATGTCTGGGTAGGCAGCGGGGGCAGCTTGCCTCCATCCAGTGCGCGGATGGCATAGTCAGGATGGGAAATAGCAAAATCCCGGCCAAGTAAGTTTACATAAAATTCTTTTCCATCCCATTTGACACTACTGAGCCTTGTCACCGCATCTGTGGGATCCAGCTTTTTAAATAGTTCTTCATAGTGGGCAAAGGGGACTTCTTCCTTGTGATTTTCGATTTGCATTGATTTCTCCATTTCAAATTGATGTTTGTCGCGCTGTGTGCAGTGGATCATGTAGGGGCGACCATTGGTCGCCCCTGCAGGGGAATGTTTTATATTCGCATTGGGTTTCGGCGAATTCGTAACATTGTACCGCCGGGCGGCTGATAGCCGCCCCTACATTCATAACTGTAACAGAACGACAAACTGAAATTTTTACATTTCCTGTACGCTGTTGGGGAACAGGTTCCGGTCGGTGTGGGGGATGAAACAGGCCGCCACAAAGGAATCCATATAACCGGGATAGGTGGACAGCTCCAGATAGGTCATGTTTGCCATGACCTCGGCGCATTTTTCGATAGCCTGATCGGAAACGGCCATGGCATAGGCGCCTGCCAGGCTGGAATTGCCGATATAGCTGAACTTCTCCAGCTCCACATCGGGCAGCATGCCGATGTTCACCGCATTTTTCATATTGATGCCGCTGCCGATGCCACCGGCAACGTAGACATGGTCGATCATATCCACTGTCATATCCACACTTTGCAGCAGGGTATCGATGGCGGAGAAGATAGCACCCTTGGCACGGATGAAGTTGTCAATGTCCACCTCGTTGATGGAAACTTCACGGCCTGTCTCAGATTCTTCCGCAAAGGCAATCACATAGCGGCCCATGCCGTGCTGGTCGCGCTTGACGCGTCTACCTTCCCGGGAGAACAGACCCCGGGCGTTGATGATACCGCAACGGTAGAGCTCGGAAATAATGTCGATGATGCCGCTGCCGCAGATACCGACCACCTTCTGCCCCGCATCACCGATGACGGTCAGAGCAGGTTCCATGGTATCCTTGTCGATGACGCAGGCTTCCACCGCGCCGTCAGTGGCGCGCATACCGCAGGAGATATCGCCGCCTTCAAAGGCGGGACCTGCGGAGCAGGCGCAGCTCATGAGGAAATCCCGGTTGCCAAAGACCAGCTCGCCGTTGGTTCCAAGATCGATGAACAGGCTCATTTCGTCTTTGTCCCAGAGGCCTGCTGCCAGGGTGCCGGCCGTAATATCGCCGCCGACGTAGGAACCGATATTGGGCGCAATGACCACCCTTGCCAGCGGGTTGGCAGGCAGCTTCAGGTCGCCGGCTTTCAGGCCGTCCCAGCCGAAGAAGCTGGGGATATAGGGATCCATACGGACAGGGTCGGCATCCACGCCCACCAGCAGGTGGTTCATGGTGGTATTGGCACCGACGGACAGGCGCAGAATGCTGCGGGCGGAGATGCCGGCCGTCTTGCACAGATTGGCAATGATGGGGTTCAGGGTCTCCTTGACGATGGCATCCTGCAGCTTCTTCTTCCCGCCGGCTCTGGACTGCTCAATAATACGGTTGATCACATCCGCACCGTAGCGAATCTGGCCGTTGCCGGAAGAACCCTTTGCAAGAATTTTGCCGGTCTTCAGGTCGGTCAGCACCATGGAAACGGTGGTGGTGCCGATATCAATGGCGCAGCCGACCACAGCGGTGTCCTCCGGGCCGCAGAGCTCCATGCACAGGAACCGGTCACCCAGGAATTCACCCTTGACTACGACATTGAAGTCATGCTCGCGCAAGGTGCTGGCCAGCTTGACCATGACGATGTAGGGGATCTCCACCGTCACCTCGCCCAGCTGCGCCTGAATTGCCCATGTCAGGCGCTCATTGTCGGGCATGGTATCTTCTTCGCTGGGCGCACACATCTCCAGCTGCAAAGCCATGAAATCATTGTCAAAGGCAATACCGCTTTTATACAGATCCAACTGGATCTTGTCGAAGATTGCCACCTCTTCAGGGCTGGAAAGGTCGGCAGTCTTCATACGGGACTGGTAGGCGGATGCAATATCCGGCACAAATATCGTGCAGTCGGTGACAACCTTGCAATTACAGCTCAGCCGCCAGCCGGCTTCATATTCCTCGTCGGTGATATGGCGGGAGGGGAAGGAATCCACTTCTCCTTCAATCAGTTTTACGCGGCACTTGCCGCAGGAGCCGTTGCCGGAGCAGGGCGCATCGATTGCCACATTGGCGCGGCGAGCCAGTTCCAGCAGATTATCACCGGCGTTACATTCAATTTGAACGGGGCTTACACCCTCGATTTGGAAGGTAACTTTCATAAGTTATATTCCTTTCAGATGCTCTATTGTAGAGGCGGGGTCTCCCCGCCCGTGGTATTTCATAAATGGTGGGACGGGAAACCCGTCCCCTACATACTGTTATGTTGGGGGAGGGTCAAGACCCTCCCCTCCTATTCTCGAAAAGGGAAAATTACATCAGGGGCTCCAGACCCAGAACGGGGTGACCCTTCTCAGTCAGCCAGCCGATCAGTTCTTCACAATCGGTGGTAATGGTCTCATCAGCGACCATATCGCAGAAGTTCTCAATGCCGTACAGTTCCTTGGCAGTTGCGTTCAGGCGCTCACCCACATCGTCTTTGAGTTCCTTGGGCATCCAGACGATACGCTCGATGCCGCCTTCTGCGGAGCAGAACTTCTTGGAAGCAATGAAATGACGGCCATGACCCATGTAGCCGGGGGTCTGGACACCGCCGCCGGTACAGGATGCCAGTTCGCCGAAGGTCATGCCGGAGGGAGTCATGCCCTTGTACTCACGGTTGACAACGATGACACCGTTGGAAACAGGCTCGATGCCGCAGATGCACTCGAAGCAGCCGCAGGAGGTCATGGGATCTTCCAGAATGGAATACAGGGTAACGGACTCCACAGCACCATGGGTCGCAGAAGCAACCATGGAATCGACGGATGCGAAACGGCCGGTGCGCTCGTCCAGGCACTCGCCCTTGATGATGGGCTGGCAGGGGCCTGCGGGATCCAGCTCATTGGTAGCCTTGGCATCCAGCCAGGAAACAGCGCCGCACAGGCCCAGACGCTCGGGAGTGACCACGCAGCAGTGGGCGGGAGCGAAGGACTGGCACAGGATGCAGGTGTAGTAGCGGTCGACGGACTCGTCGGTCATGGATGCCAGACGGTCATCGCGCTGTGTGTAGCGGGGCATTGCCAGTTCATCGCGGAACTTGGCTGCCTCGGCAGCATCGGTAATGATGGTAACCTGGCACTTGTCCACAACAGCGTCAAACTCGTTCTTGACCATGACGTACAGAACCTCAGCGAAGTCCTTCACGCGCAGGCCTGCTTCGAAGGCAGCGTTGGAAACGCGGACGCGAACCTGATTGCGCTGGCCGGTGTGCATCACACCTTCCATGTAGTTAAACCATGCGTGGAACTTGCGCTCGATGACGGATTCGAAGTCCACCTGCATCTTCTTGCCGGCAACTTCCACGTAAGTAGCCAGAGCCAGATCCTTGGCCTCATCAAAATCGGGACCGATGACGGTGATCTTGTGATCCTCGACTTCGTTCAGCTCGCGCATGACCACCAGTTCTGCGGTGGGGTTCTTGGAAGACCACATCTCGTTGTGCATATCTGCCTTACGGATGATCTCACCCTCGAATGCGGCAGCGAATGCCACGGGGATGGGCAGCTCGGTGACCTTGATCTTGATGTCACGCAGTTCCAGAGAGGTCTTGACGGTCTCGTTGTGGTCGCAAACGGATACCAGAGCGCCGGGAACCTGATTCTCGCCCAGATCGATGTCTACGATCACGGGGAAGCCCAGTGCGATAGCGCCTGCGCCTGCGGAAACGACAACAGCGTCGATGGCACCGAAGGTGTTGACGAATGCGGGAACTCTGGTTTTGGTGTAGTCCAGCAGGCCAGCCAGATTGCCGGGCTGAACATTGCCGAAGATCAGCGCAGCACGGATAGCAACGGTAACAACATGAATGACGGAAGTCACATCGTGACCCAGAGGCACCACGCGGTACTCCAGACCCATCTTGACGCCCTCGGCAACCTGCTCGATCACATCACCCACCAGGAAGGTCAGGATGCCCTTGGACTGGTAGTCCTTGACTACCTTGATCACATCGGCAGCATCATCTGCCTTGCCCAGAACAACGGCAACACCGGGAATATCGCCGGTGACCAGCGGCACACCCAGGGAGCGGATGATGGGGTCGGGCACGAAGCCAATGCCGGATTCGTTTGCATAGGGATCTTCATTCAGATACTTCAGGCCTTCGATGATCTCAGCGCCCACAGCAGTGGCAAGGCCTGCATTCAGAGCCTGGCCCAAATCTTCCTGATTGGTGATCAGGCTCTTCAGAACACCGACACAGGCGGTCAGATCGCCCAGAGTCTTGACCTTAACGCCGGTAGCTGCATAAATGGTGGGGAAGAAATATGCAGTATCGGGGAAAGCAATGGCATGATCTGCACCGTACTTGGCGATGGCATCATTAACAGCACCCTCGGTCAGGCCTGCAACGGCGTTAGATCCGCCATAGATCAAATCGGTTAATACGCTCATGTGAATTCCTCCTAAAAATAATGTACAAATTATTTATATCAAGCCCGCCAGGGTGGGTCTGATATACAGCGGAGCGCACTGTGTATACGCCCCTACTTTCCTTTATTATCTAACAAAACCGCAAAAAAGTCCATAGGCAAATTGATAAATTGATACTGAAAATAAATGTGCAAATTTCAGTTTATCGAGCTGTTGAAAACTTGCCTCTCCCTTTGGGAGAGATGCCCCAAATCAAGGATTTGGGGCGGAGAGGGTTCGTTATTTTCCCTCTCAGTCAAAAATCGCTTCGATTTTTGACAGCTCTCCCAGAGGGAGAGCCAAGGGCTTTGCCGCCAACAGCCCGATAAATATCAATTTGTATCGCAAACGAAAGGCCCGGAGGGATTTTCCCTCCGGGCCAAAATGCTTTATAAACTTGTTCTGAATTACAGATCCAGATAGGAGTCGGAGTACAGAACGTGGTTCTTGAAGATGTCGCAGGACTTGATGGTCTCCATCAGGCGCAGGTCGTTGGGATTGACGATAGCGGAGGTCAGACCCTGCATCATGCACATTGCAACCAGAGCC
>JAFYLN010000039.1 GCA_017537045.1 Oscillospiraceae bacterium
GCAACGGCAGGACGATAGATATCCTGTTGCGGTGCTCGGCATCTTCGTCGGCGGCGGAGCGCCTTCCTCATCTGCCGACCGCAGCCACTCGCTCGCCTTGCTCGATCTGCCACTGGCAGCGCGCGGCTCGCTCCCCCTAACTGTGAAAATAGGTAACGCAAACATGAAAGCCTCGACCGAAAGGTCGGGGCTTTTTTGCCTGTGCAGGATCTGAGCTTGTATATTAAATTGAATTATGATAGTATAAAACCAATTAGATCTTGAATTTGCAGGTGAGGAATATGCCAGAAGAAAGAATTCGTGTTGTACCATTTGATATGAAATACTTGGATGATTATTTCAGAGGCTTTAATGCGGAGATTACGAAATACCAATGGCCGGAACCGTTTCTGCATGTCAAAGATGCAGAAGCTCTGCTTTTAGAGTTTTTGGGTGAGATGCAAGCAGGCGAAACACGGTTCTATGCTGTTCTTTCCAAGGAGGGCACCTTCTTTGGAAGTGTTGAAGTGCATGGATTATCTGAGGATCGTCCCGAATTAGGTGTCTGGATTATTGAGTCTGAACAGGGCAAGGGCTATGCATATGATGCGTTGAACATTGTTCTTAATGATGTCTGTTCAAATTATCATAAAACAGAATTCTATTATGAGGCGGATATTCGCAACATTGGAAGCATGAAGCTTTTGCAAAAGTTCGGAGATAAATATGAGATTATCAAGCAGAAGCTTGAAGAAGTTGTAACGGGATCGGGAAAAGAGCTGATGCTGCAGGGATATGTCCTAAGACGAAAGCGAGAAGCTCCTGTTTATTAAATCGTATGCTGACATAAGAAATGGAGCGTATCGCATTGATACGCTCCATAAACTGTTTTATGAAATACAGTCAAAGACCGGTGTTTAGCTGCCATTGTATTTGTTTGATACAAAAGAGAAAGGGCGGATCTCTCCGCCCTTAGTCCCGAAAATCAAATAATTCCTTGGGAGTGATTTCAAGCACCTCGCATAACCGAAATACAACATCAAAGGAAACACCTACATTTCCTAATTCAATTGCACTAATATGGCTGCGGTCAATTTCAACCAATTCCGCAAGTTTCATTTGTGTTAAACGTTTCCGCTTGCGGTAATACACAACATTTAGACCGAACTTTTCATAGTAAGGCTTATATTCTTGCTTCATACCTTCACCACCCACTCATATTTTACGGCGGTTTAGGCAATACATAAACCTTGTCACAATCACATTATGGGATTGACACAAGTCAAAATACCGGTTATAATAATTCCGGTGATACTCTTGAAACACGCAACAGAAAGAAGGAATGCAAATGAAAAAGGTAATGTCCCTGCTCCTGGCACTTGTGTGGTGCCTGTTCCTGTGCGCTTGTGGCGGTGAAAGCAATACTGTTGACACGCCTGAAACAACGCAAGCCCCTGTGAATGCTGTTAAAATTGATGTTTATACTTTCTTGAAAGAATGCTCAAGTAATATTGTTAAGGCCAGCAATGACTACGAAGGAAAAAACTGTATTATTGGTGGATATATCACCGAAATTGAAAAAGATCACATTGCCCTTTATTATAGTTATCTCTATGTAGATGTGTTTCTTCCTGTTGAACAAATCATTGAATTGCAGATTAACCAATATGTGGAATTTGTGGGCACTCTCGAAAACCTTGAATACGATGCATATAGTGGAGCATTCGCAGATTTGACATCTGCGGGTATATCGAATGATACATTTGTCAGAACAGGTGAGTATCATGATTATCTTACCACAGACCACTCACATCCACAGGGCACATGCCTTCACTGCGTAGATGACGATGGCAATTGGTATTATATTGCCCTCGAACTTAGCGATGAGCAAAAAAGTACATTGAGCAATGGTACACAGATCACAGTGGAAGGCAAATTGATGAATGATTATTGGAATATTATGCCTGACACACCGGATATCAAAATGATTGACATTGTTATTAGATAAGGAATTATTTACGGAGCGGACTTTGTCCGCTCCTTTTTTGTTTCAAAACGGGATTCTGTTTATCCAATAAATTTTCAAAATCTATGTAACCTGCCGCTTGCTTTTTCTGTATATATAGGTGTAAGATCTTATTAAACCAACAGAAGGAGAAAGACATGGACGATAAACAGATCATTGATTTATACTGGGTTCGGTCTGAGCGTGCCATTGCGGAAACGGATCGAAAGTATGGCAAGTTCTGCCACCGCATTGCATTCCACATTCTAGCAAATCCCCAGGACAGCGAAGAGTGCGTCAGCGATACATTTCTGAAAGCCTGGAGCGCAATCCCACCCAAGCGCCCGGTAAAGCTGTCGACCTTTCTGGGAAAGATCACCCGGAATCTGGCTTTGAACCGGTATGAGAAGCACACAGCCCAAAAGCGGGGCGGCGGTGAAGTGCCCGTTGCGCTGGACGAGCTTGCAGAATGTATTCCTGATCCCAATTCCGTAGAACGCATGGTGGACAACCGCATTCTGGCAGATAAGCTGAACATCTTTCTTGAAAGCCTTCCTGCTGAGGCAAGAAAGATCTTTATGCGCCGGTATTGGGAAGTGTGTTCCGTTCAGGAGATCGCAGAAATCTATGGCATCAGCGAAAGCAAGGTAAAAGTATCACTTTTCAGAACAAGAGGAAAATTGAGAGCGTTTCTGGAACAGGAGGGGATCACGTTATGAAGGAAAAACGGATATTTTACGCCCTTGGCAGCGTGAATGATCAATTTGTTGAAGAAATGTATGCGCCGGATGAAATAAAGAACAAGAGGCTTCCGGCAAAAAAGGTGTGGCTGATTGCGGCGATCATTGGCACAATGGTATTTCTGATGGGCTGTGCCGCCTGGATCGTCCTGCGAATGCAGGACATGAAGCTGGGAGAAGAAACACTGTATTATGATGTTTTTTCTGATGAAGGATTTGTTGGTCGGGAACCCGTTGAAATGGAAGTGCTTACCTTTGCAGGCGTGAAGGGTTCTCCCAGCTACCAGGCGGCCAAAGAATGGTTTGATTTCTTGAAAGCCTACGATCCGGAGAGCAAGATTTACCACTCTGTTTATAAAAACCTGCCCAATTTCCCGGAAGAGTATTCGTCCTATAACCTCTATACGCAGGAAATGAAAGATGCTCTGGATAGTATTCTACAGAAATACAGTTTGAAGCCTGTGGGAAGTCTTTTGAATTTTAAATCGGTCGAGAATGTCTGCGCCGCTTTGGAAATCGAGAAGTTTACCATAGATGGAAATGGTGTGCAAACTAACATCACCGGAGGATATCCCTTTGATAATGGTAACTTTATGTTGAATGTTGATATCAAACTCCCCGATGATACCGCAAGCCAGGTATGCCGAACACAGGGTCAGATCGACTGGTATCGAAAAGATTGCCTTAGCCAGGACCATATCTACCTAGAGGAACTTGCACAATGGAAAGAATGGAACTATAAAACTGCAGCCGGTAATGAGGTTCTGATCATCCGTTCTGACTCAGATTGGCGGGCATGGATCATCTGCGAACGTGTGGAAGCGATGCTGGTCCTTCGTCTGGAATCCAGAATCGATCTGGGTTACAATGAGGATTGCAGTAAGCATTGGGGTTATCTGGAAATGACCGATGAGCAGCTGGAAATGGTTGCAGACACCATCGATTTTGGTATTCAGCCCAGAATTGCCACGAAGGAAGATGTGGCCAACCAGAAAAATCTGCCCTATGAGCATCCCACGGATTTCTATGAGACAGAAATCGTGAAGAATCCTGAGGAAACCTTGGAGTTCGTCACAGAACCCATCACCTTCAAGACCATTGGCGGTTACGTAGAAGATGCTGAGGAAAACCGGGAGTATCTGTATGAAAGCTGGACCGTCACTTCCTTTACCCTGGGTTCCAATTCTGCAACCATTATCGGTTGCCCCGTTTTCTCAACTCCTGACGAGCAACTGACAGTCTACATGAAAGACGGTTCCTCTGTGCTTCTGTACGGTAAAGCTACCGGAAACGGAGCATGCCAGCTTACAGCATCGTCTGAAATCGATCTGGCGCAGGTAGACTATATTCTGCTTCAAGATGGAGCAAAACTGTTTGCACCCTAATCGTGCATCTCCTCTCAGCGGCCTGCTTCTCTTTTTGAGACAGCAGGCCGCTTTTTTGTATTTCTACCGGAAATGTGATAAAATCTATATCAATTTCTGCAACCGAATTCCGTTTTTTCCGTGATGATAAGTGAAAGGCCTTTACAAAAGATAAGGAGGTGTTTGTATGGACGATAAGGCAATCATAGATCTGTATTTTAACCGGGACGAGGATGCCATAACACAGACCGACAGAAAATACGGACGCTATTGCTACAGCATTGCCTATAACATCCTGACAAACAAAGAAGATGCCGAGGAAAGTGTAAATGATACATATATGGCAGCTTGGAGGGAGATTCCACCTAGCTGCCCCGCCGTACTCTCCACATTCTTAGGTAAAATTACCCGCCATATCGCCATTGACCGCTGGAGAGAACGCAGTGCATTGAAACGCGGCGGTGGCGAAGTACCCCTTGCACTGGAGGAACTGAAAGACTGTATCGCCGGTATGCAGGACATAGAACTGGAATATGAGCGAAAAGAAGTCATCAGAGCTTATGTGAAGTTTCTGGATCGGCTGCCGGTCACGGAACGGCGCGTCTTTTTATGCCGCTACTGGTATGTGGAATCTATCGGGTCAATTGCGGATAAATTTGGTTTTACCCAAAGTAAGGTCAAGACGATGCTGCACCGCACCAGAGTGAAACTTTGTAAGTTTATTGCAGAGGAGGTTTTTTAATGGATTCCTTTGACTTCTTTGACATAATTGCTGAAACCCCGGAACGGTATGTGCTGGATGCGGCAAATGCGCAGGAAAAGGCGGCTCCGGTTTGTAAATCCTACAAGAAAATATGGCTGATCGCGGCGATTATTGCGCTGATGGTGTTTTTAATGGGCGCTGCAATCACCGGACTGGTCAGCATGAATGTGGAAAAGGTAAAGGTGAATGTACAGAACGGAGGAAATCAGGAAACCTCCGGTCATCCCCGTGAGGGCGAACGGGTAAACTTCGATGAGGTTCACGACGTGTTCATCGAGCTGGGTTCTTACTATCCGCAGGAAATCCCGGATGGGTATACCATGACCTTTGTTTCCGATCCCGCGGCGCAGCAGGATCAGATCATCCGTTATGAAAATGCGGCAGGTGACTGGCTCACCTACCGGATCTATGCCGCCGCGCCTGCTTCGGCTGTGGAAGTTTATGGCATTGAGAAAAAGACGGAGGTGACCATCAACGGATGCGCAGGCATTCTCTATGAGCAGACGGGCGGCAGCCGGACGCTGGTGTGGGCGGATGAAAAGAATGGCTACGGATTTTCCCTCCGCGCTGATGATCCGTCGGTCGATCTGATCGCCATGGCAAAAAGCACGGCGGAGGGGGAACCCCTGACACCCACCAACGCAGAGCAAAAGGAAAAGGCCATCGAACAGCTGGGAAATTATTCTCCCACATATCTGCCCGCAGGGTTTGAAGAGCAGGGCGTACAGGCTTCCCCGCTGGAGGACGGCGGTGACTGGTATTCTTATGTGCGCAAATGGTATGTCAACAAGGCGGAGAATACCCAGATCTACTTTGAATACGAGACCTATCGGATCGTTACAGAGGACGGCTTCTCCTACGATGCGAAAACGGTCTGCTCCTTCCATATACCCGGCTACGAGTTTCAGCCGGTGGGTGAGGAAGTTGAGATTAACGGCCTCTTCGGCATAGCCACAAACTGCTGCGATATTGCCTGGGCAGACCCGGAGCGCCATGTGCTGTACCACCTTCATTCCGAGGATGTAATGGGGGACGAACTGCTCAGAGTTGCCCAGAGCATCTGTGAAAACGACTAATATAAGCAGGCAGCCCTCCTACAGATGTAGGAGGGCTGCTCTTTCTAAAATACTCCAAGCTCTTGCTCCATTCGTAAGCCTGTGCTATACTCATATTATACGGAGTTGGAGGTGTTCATGATGAAAAAAGTTCTGCTGCTGTTGGCCGCATTGCTGTTGCTTACTGCGTCAGGCTGTACATCGAAAGCCGACGCACCCACTGAGCCTGCTGCTGAGCGGGTGGCTGAAGCATCCACCGCGCCTGCGGCTATCACGGAAAATGAGCTGGGGACGGTCGATGACTATGACTATGAGCTATGGAAAGACCGGGGAACCACGGATATGACCCTGACTGGCGGTGGTACGTTTACCTGCAACTGGAGCGATATTAACAACGCCCTGTTTCGCATTGGCAAAAAGTTCGATTGTACCCAAGATTGGGAACAGATCGGTAATATTACTATCGACTATGGCGCGGACTATTATCCGGTGGGCAACTCCTATCTTTGTGTCTACGGGTGGACGCGGGAGCCGTTGGTGGAGTATTACGTGGTGCAGAGCTGGGGTAACTGGCGGCCGCCGGGGGCTGAGGCGATTGCAACCGTCGAGATCGGCGGCTCCACCTACGATATCTACGAGACGCAACGGGTCAACCAGCCCTCCATAGACGGCACACAGACCTTCCAGCAGTATTGGAGTGTCCGCAAGGGGAAGCGCACGGAAGATACCATCTGTCTGAGCGACCATTTCCGCGCATGGGAGGAGCTGGGACTGGAGCTTGGCAAGCTCTATGAAGTGGCGCTGACGGTGGAGGGCTACCAAAGCAGCGGCACGGCAAAAGTCTACCGTAATGAAATCACCATCGAAGCACCCTGAAAAATGTGAAATACCCACATCCTGTTGGATGTGGGTATTTTGTGCATTTGTGCGGTTCGGACAGAGTTAACCAACAGAATTGTATTCCACATATTTCAGGTTGATCCAGCCCTGAACGGTTCTTCCCCAGCCGCCCTGTACTTCAAGGACGGTGACGATATTGCCTTCTACCAGCTCGCCCACCTTTTCGGAGTCCGCATTGGGCTCCTGACGGATGTTCAGGCCGCGGGTGACCCGGCATTCGCCGGTGGCGTAAGTAGGTGCAATGGGCTCTACATAGGTCAGGAAGACCCATCCGTCTTCCGTATAGCCCCATTTACCGACCTTTGCAAGAATCTGGACTGTGTCGCCCTGCATATGCTTACCGACGCTGCGGAAGCTTGTGTCGGGACCGGTGCGGATATTCAGATCGTCGGTGGTGACGGTTCCGGAGAAAGCATCAGCGGTGGTGCCTTCGATGTAGAAGTAATCCGTGCTGACCCAGCCGTTTTCAATACGCACCCAGTTGTCAGCATTGCTGGACACCTGATAGTAAGCATAGCGGATGCCCTGCGTTACGGTGCCGATCTTGTCGTAATCCGTACCCGGGCCACTGCGGACATTCAGCTCGCCCAGATTGACCACGCCATAGCCAAGAACATCGTAGCTTCCGTTGGAAATGAGATTCGAAGGGCTCTCCACAGCGGTTCCGTCCATCCGCACCCAGCCCATGCCGATCCAGCCCAGATTGGTGCGTCCCCAGAGGGTGTCGTCCACAGTCTGGGTTTCCAGAATCTCGATCCGGTCGCCCTCGTAGTAAGCGCCGTCGGTTTCGTATTTGGAATCGGGGCCTTTGCGGATGTTCAGCTTGCCGGCGGTGACAGTGCCCATTGTAGCGGCGACAGGAACAGGCTCCGGCTCACTGCTGACGACAGGCTGGGTTGCATCGGGCTCGGGTTCACCGGGGAGCTTGACGCACTGCAGGTCGATCCAGCCACCCTTGACTTTTGCGCCGTCAGGCAGCTTTGTGGTGTCGATGCGGCCCCAGCTTGCTTCCTTGGTTGTTTTTTCTTCGAGGATCTCGATCTCAAGATCCGCAGGCAGCTGCCCCAGGACGCGGCTGTCGGCATCGGCTTTTTTATGTACATCCAGCGCATCCACAGCAACGGCGCGCAGATAGGGTTCGATTTCCGCATCATTTCCGGCGGTGCAGCAAACCAGCAGGATCACCAGAATGAAGCATGCGGCAAGGCCGAGAACCGTATAAAGATGCTTTTTATCACCCAGCAGCCATGCTTTAACCTTGTCGAGATCAAAAGGAAATGTAATTTTCATAATAAACCTCGTTACCTAAAAATCTTTGCTGACTGGGATTATTATACATCCAATTACAAGAAATGTCAATCTGTAACCAATAATTTTGCATCAAAAACAAGGAAAAATCCTCTAAAAACCGAGGAAATTAACATAAAATAAGAAATTATGTAAACAAGGCCTGTATATTTTTGTTGTATACAGGCGAAAAATTGCAGATAAACCGGTGCGGGAAACAGCCCGCGGCCGGTTAAATGCGGGCAGCGATAAATGCTAAAGCATGTCATTGAGAGGGGATGCGGATTGCCACGTCGTGCTGCGCACTCCTCGCAATGAGATGGTAATTTGGTTGTAGGGGCGGCGATCCGCCGCCCGTGCGGAACGTTGTTTAGGGTATGTAAAGGCCAATACACAGCCGCAGCAGGGAATTGGCAGGACGGGAGACCCGTCCCCTACGGTATCGGGGGAGGGCGGTGCGTCAGGATTGCCGCGCCTATAGGATGATAGAGACAGCCCGCATCCTTATGGATGCGGGCTGTCGTGTTGGATATTGGGGAATCAGGAGGTAGCCTTGATCTTGATAGTGAAAGAACCTACAAAAGATTCAGCATTGACGGTCAGATAACCGTTACTATTACTGTCTGTGGTATAAGTCATACCTTCGGATGCGGAGCCGGTTCTGAGGGGATTACCAGTTTCCCATTCATAACCAGCACCGGGTTCAGCAACCAGTTTGGTGCCGATCGCAATATCCTTCAGAGCGCTGGTGTTGAAAGTGGCAACACCACTGCTGTTTGCTGTAGCGGAAGCAATTGCTGCGCCCACACCGTCAGCAACAGGGTTAATGGTGACCTTAGCGTTGGGGATGGGGTTGCCGGCTGCATTAACAACGGTGACAGTCATGGTGCGGCTCATAACCGGCTTAAAGGTAGCCTTGATAGTGACATTTGCTGCGGGCATAGTAATGTCCCCTGCGGGAGTTGCTGCATCGTTGACGTACAGCTTATCCAGCTCATAGCCGGAAGCGGGAGTTACAGTAATCTTGACGGTTGCGCCTGCGGGGGCAGAAGTCTTATCAACAGTAACAGTGCCGTTTTCAATGCCGCTTGCAACAGTCACAGTGTAGGTTGCAACAGCAGTGAAGGTGGGAGTAACAGTAACATTACCTGCGGGCATCTTGAAGGTGGTCGCAGATTCCTTGGTTACAGTAGCGTCGCCCTTCTTGACAACAACATCGGTCAGTTTGTAGCCGGAGTCGGGAGTAGCGGTCAGGGTGATGAGCTCGTCAATACCTGCAGAGGTCTTGTCGGCAGTAACCTTGCCATGCTCAGCCGTGTTAACGGTTACGGTGTACTGAGTCTTCTTATAGGTAACGGTGACGGAAGCATCGGAGCCGGGCATGACGAAGGAGGAAGCTGCCTTGACATCAGTGTTGTTAGCCTTCAGGGTCTCCAGCTCATAGCCGTCGGCCAGATTAACAGTTAGGGTGACAGTTTCGCCCTTCTTGTAGCTGGTCTTGTCGGTGCTGACAGTACCGCCGGTAGCCTGAGCGATGTTGACTTTGTAAGTAGCATCTGCAAAGGTGGCTGCGACAGTAACGTTAGCTGCGGGCATGGTGAAAGAGTGGCTGTTGCCGGAGGTTGCGGTGTAGACAACGGAGTTGTCAGAGGTGTTCTTGACGATCAGCTCGCTCAGAACCTTGCCCTCCTGAGGATTGACGGTCAGGGTAATGGACTCGCCTGCCAGAGCGGAGGAAGTGCTTACAGAAACTCTGTCGCTGGTAGACTTCACGGTATAGGTAGTCTCAGTAGTAGGCTTGAACTTAACAACGACATTAACGTTGCCTGCGGGCATGGTGAACTTGCCGTTGTTAACGGTCACTTCGGTGTTATTGGTGGTGTTCAGAGCGGTAATGCCGTCCAGAACATAACCGGTCTTGGGAGTGACGGTCAGGACGATCTCAGTGTCTTTAGTGACGTTGGTGGTAGCGTTGGCAGTCACAGTACCGCCGGCAGTGGGATTTGCATTCAGAGTCACAGTATACTTTGCAACAGCAGTGCCGAAGGTAGCCTTGATGGTAACATTACCTGCGGGCATGACAAACTTGTTGTTGGTAATTGTAACGGGGCTGCCGCTTCCAACGGTATAGGTCAGGGAGGTCAGTTCCTTGCCGGAATCGGGCGTGACAGTCAGAGAGACCGTGGTGCCCTTAGCGTAGGACTTGGAGGAAACGGTAACCTTGCCACCGGTGATAGAGGAATCAACAGTTACGGTGTACTTGGCGGCGGGATCCATCTCCACATACTTCAGGCTGATCCAGCCGTACTTGCCGGTTGCATACTCGATCTTGCCCCAGCTGCCGTCAACTTCCAGAATGGTGACCTTGGTGTTCTTCTTCAGGCTGCCCAGATCCGTGCCGCTGGTGGAAGCCTTGGAGCGGATGTTCAGGGTGGAAGCGGTGACCGTGCCGGTGCCGGTGGTGTAGACTGCGATCATTTCAGTGTACTTCAGGTTGATCCAGCCCTTGTCGGTCTTACCCCAGTTGCCGTCAACTTCGGAAACGGTGACCTTGTCGTTTTTCTTGTAGGTGCCCAGAGCGGTGGAATCAGCGTCAGCTTCCTTGCGGTAGTGCAGGTAGTCAGCAGTGACGGAGTATTCACCGACGGTGTAAGTAGAGGAAACGGTAGTAAACTTGACATAGTCCAGATTGATCCAGCCGAACTTGCCGGTTTCGTACTCGATCTTGCCCCAGATGCCGTCAACTTCCAGAATGGTGACTTCGTCGCCCTTCTTGACGGTGGCCAGGGACTTGGAATCGGAATCAGCCTTTTCGCGGACGTTCAGCTCGCCGGTGTTGATGGTGCCGACGGTGCCGGGCTCAATGGCGTACTCCAGATCCATATAGTTGGCGTTGACCCAGCCCTTCTGCAGGCGGATCCAGCCGTTGCTTCTCTGGTAGTAGGGATAGGTTTCGCCCAAGCGGATGAAGCCGGTCTCTGCATAGGCAGTGCTGGGGCCGCTGCGAACCTTCAGAGAGGTGGTGTTGATAACCGTGCCGGTGCCCAGAGCGATCTTGTTGCCGTTGGAAACGGAACCGGTGTTGGTGCCGGAGGAGGAACCGCTGGAGCTGCTGCCGGAGTTGGAGCCGGAGGAAGAGCCGCCGATGTCAACATACTTCATGTTGATCCAGCCCTTGTCGGTCTTGCCCCAGCCATCACGCTGGCCGATGATGACGACCTTATCGCCCTTCTTGTAAGTACCAACGGACTTGGAATCAGCATCAGCGTCTTCACGGATGTGCAGCTCGGTGGTGGTGATCACGCCGTTGTAGGTCTTGTTAACGTCGGTGTTGGCAGTGCCTTCGCCGATGTTGCCTTGATTCTCGACAACATTGCCGGTGCCTTCGCCGTCCATAATCACATAGTTCAGATTGATCCAGCCTTCAGCAATGCGGCCCCATTTGATGCCGTCAACGATCTTCGTCTCCAGAATCTCAACACGGGTGTTGATGGGCAGACGCTTCAGAATATCGGTGCCGGTGGTATAGGGTTCGTTACGGACATTCAGGTTGTCAGAACTGACAGTACCCATAGTCACGGGAGGAACGGTCACAACGGGCTCAGTGGGCTCATCGGTAGGTTCCACAGTGGGATCAGTGGGTTCGTCAGTGGGGTCGGTCTGGCTGACGGTTGCAGTAGGTTCGTTGGAAGGGTCAGGATCGGTGGGATCGGGATCCTTCTTGTTGCAGCCTGCGAACAGGGAACCGACCATGACCAGCACGAGAACCAGCGCAAGCAGTCTGCGCAGGGTGTACGTAGATCTTTTCATAGAGATACCTCCGTTTGTAATCATTTTGTAACCCTATTATAACCATTTTGTTTGTTGCTGTCAATAGAAATGTTGTCGAATATTATTTAAGTTTTTATTATATTTTTAAAAAGACCGGGCAAAATTATAAAATGTGAAAAAAGGGATTGCAAAAATGAAATTCATGTGCTAGAATATCCAGTGTGTCCGACCTTGGGCGCCGATCCACATTGGGATGTCGCCAAGCGGTAAGGCACCAGACTTTGACTCTGGCATTCGCAGGTTCGAATCCTACCATCCCAGCCAGATCCGATCCGCTAGCTCAGTCGGTAGAGCAATTGCCTTTTAAGCAATGGGTCTGGAGTTCGAGTCTCCAGCGGGTCACCAATAAACAAAACCACGCCCACCACGGCGTGGTTTTGTTTATTCTTGGGATAGATGGAGACTCGAATGATGAAATGCAACGCTCCGGGGGAGCGTTGCTTGCCGCCAGCTGGATGGCGGCAACACCATAAATTTCTCCGCAGGAGAAATTGCAGCGAATCGACCGCGGGTCATTTTTGGCGCAGCCAAAAATGAGACGAACTTCCGATGGGGCACCCCATAGGAAAAAGGCCCCCTTGTGTAAAGGGGGCTGGCAAAAATCTTTGATTTTTGACTGAGGGATTGACAACCCCTCCGAGCAGGCTTCTGCCTGCCCACCTCCCCTTCCACAGGGGAGGCTTTGGCGCGCTGCAGCCTGAGGAACATTCTTTGACAAAACCGGTCATAACACCGC
>JAFYLN010000040.1 GCA_017537045.1 Oscillospiraceae bacterium
TTGTCCACCGGTTCCTTCCCAAAGCCCCTGAGTCCCCAGGAGGAAGCCCACTACCTGGCCCTCTCCCAGCAGGGAGATCTGGAAGCCCGGAATATCCTCATCCAAAGAAACCTGCGATTGGTTGCCCACATTATGAACAAGGGTTGAAGCAAACAGAAACCGCCTGTGGAGGACAAAAGGACGGATGATGTTCACCGGGTACAATCATCGGGTGCTGATCCATTGGAATGCGGTGATATAATCATAATAAACCCCAGCAGAAGCTTCTAGGTCTGCTGGGGTTTATTGCATCACATTCACCCTCAATTTCGTCATTTCCTAAAATATGAGGGATGACAATAATTAGACTATAAAAAATCAGCTTGACACAACTAGACCTTAACTGGCGAAGATGTAAGGATTCTGGAGAGTATCTTTTGTAGTGAACTGGGTACCGGGAGAATACGACGCTGAGTATTCAGGCAAGCCGCTGAGCGAGTTTGTTCGGAAAATCGTAGACTTGGATATGAATGCATCTAAGGGTGCTTTTTGTGTGTGCTTATGGTTTAGCTTTAGAAGGTGTTACGATAAACGGGGCTCCGAATAAACGGAGCCCCGCATGTTATTGGGTTAAGGTGGTTTTGGTGTTTACTTTTTTAGAACGAAGGGCTGATCGACCAGGACGGTTTTGCCGTTCTGCGTCTCGACGGAAATGTGATAACGATAAACAGTACCCGTGTTGGAATTGTAAGATTTAAGAATGTTGAATTCGACCATAGGATCGAGCTGAGACAGATCGAAATGGTAGGTATGGAGTCCACCTTTCTTACCACCAGTCAACCGCTGACCATCCTCTGTCAATACTTCTACAGAGACGGCCTGAATAGGTGTCTTACTGGAAATAGTACCGGTGACATTGAAGAAGGCACCTTCGTTGATTACCCGGGGAAGTCTGTAACCGTTGATGACAATGCCGTCATTTTCCTCGATAATGCAAAAGGGGTGGGCCGCGAGCAGGCGGGTATCGTCCTCCGTGGAAGCAAGAACAGAGTAAACGTATGTACCGACAGGGAGATGATTAAATTCCAGTCGGTCATCCAGGCGAACCAGATCAAAGCGGTTACTATTAATATGATGCTGGGTTTCCTCAAAGACAATGCCGCTCTCGCCTGTGACTCGGACGGTAACGCTCTCCAACTCGCTTTCGGACATAATCGTGCCTACGACGGCAAATTTGTCACCCTTGGAAAGGGGGACAAATTTGCCTGGGATGGAATATCCGTCAAGTCTGATACTAGGATCCTTCGGGATGGAAAGTCCTCTCAGCGTATTCAGTGCCTCGACACACTGGGCGGCCTGGTCCGGGTAGTTGGCCTCCATTCCCAGAACCCCCAGCTTAAGATAGAACTCAACCAGGATCGTAGCACTGCTCAACTCCTCATTAGTGTAGGACCGGAGCAGGTAGTTACCACCGTCTTTGTAGATAAGATCGGAAAAGGCGGTATATACCTCGTTTTGTAACTGCGTCGCATACAGCTCGGTAATGGTAGCCTCGGTGACATCACCTGCGGCAATGTCCAAAAAACTGGAAATGGCGTCGATGATGCCCAAACTAAGGTAGCTAAGACCCTCGCCATAGATCGCTTCTGCACTCCTGGAAACAACGACTTCTAAGGTGTCTTTCAGTGCCTCAATGGTAGTGGTGGATGTGCAGGTGTCGATCACGGACTTTGCTGCTTTTGCCATGGTATCGTCGGTGGTGTGATTGGAAACGAACTCCAGTGCATAGAGATAGCGTCCGTAAGAGTTCACGGCATGGCTAATAATTTCATTGACATCCATCTCAATATCAAAAATCGTGAGGAAGGGACTAAGATCTTCTAAGAACTGATAAGCCTTAGACGTAGGCTCGGGGATACCCAAAACTTTAAGATCCAATCGAACAGAGTCTAAGTACTGTACAGGTTCGGTTGCGAAAGTGAGTGCTTCTGCGAAACCATCGGCAACCGGATCCAAGGCCACCGCCTGGAGCATAACAGTTCTAAGCTTGTCCTGCTTGTAGCTTTCTTCGCCCCAGATTGCGGCCCAGCTAGAACTGAACAGATCGAAGATACCGTTAATCTCCTGGATCTTGAAATAGTTATCCCGGACAACAGTGGAAGCCATCTTGTACTCGGGAGCCTGCATGACATTTACCAATTTGCGGATGTATTCTTGTTGCGCATCGAGATTGTTCTCGATGGTACTAGCACCTGCCGCAGCAGGGAGAGTGGATGCCAGAAGCACGATGGCAAGAATCATGCTGGCCACTCGTCGTAACGTTTTATTTTTCATTTGAAAAACTCCTTTCAGTAGTTATTTGCTGCATGCTTCCAGTATACAGCAATTCTCGGAAATGTCAATATAATTCTGAGAATTATCGGTTTAATTCCAAGAAATATTTTGATTGACATTAGTATAATGAAGAAATATAATTAAAGAAAAGTATTAATCGCAATCAGTGGGATAACATAAGCAGCTCTCACAGGGGTGCGGTTGCTTAAACCATGATGCGACAGACGATGCCTGCTATTGATCCTAGAACTGTAAGATAACGATTCAGGTGCTAGCTAGATGTGCTTTAGTAACATAGCAATGAAAAGGAAGGACGATCAAAATGAAAACATCGATATATTTCGGAGATGCATTAAATCTTCGAGACAGCATTCTTCTGATCACAAACTATATTCGTGATCAAGGACGGGCGGATGATAATCCACGAAATATCGTTACTTTTTTGAATCTGCTTTTTAAAGAACTGCCTTTGAAAGATGAAAATAATACAAACATCGTTATGACGATGCAGAAAATGTTCTCAGGAAATGTGTTGCCGTCAAAATTAAGCCATGTCATAGATAATATTGTTTCTGGAAAATGGAACACGGAATTATTGAGAAGCCTTGATGGAATTTCAAGGACATTATTTGATATAACTTCTTCGGATTCGTTCTATAAGATGATGATGGAAAAAGTTAGCCTTTGCTACTTCTCTAAGGATGAATATGCTACGCTACAATATTATTTGGATGCAAAAAAGTATGATTATTTCCTTTTGGTTATTATCATACACGGCTTTAATACGCTTTTTAATCTTCCTTGCTTTTACGCAGATAGAATGTATGATGAAGCGCTTACCTATGATTATGATAGTCCTGTCCGCTTTGAGCTGATGCACATAGCTGCAGAAAAGGGCAACAAAAACGCAGCGTTGGAATATGGTAATTTTATTGCCAAAAAAGGTCCCTATCCAGAAGCGTTTCGGTTTTTGCTAATGGCATTTCCTCTTCCAGCAGCAATATGGAATGCAGCTTTTTTGCTAGAAAATCACTTGGTGGGTGCGGATCAATTGGCTCAGTTTAAGTCAGTGGCGAAGATTGATGAAAAACTAAGTAGTGATGAATTCAATCAGGTTCGGGCAGAAATTGATTGTATAATTTGCAATGAGTCGAATCCGCTCTATCAAGGTCAATTACTGTATGCCTACAGATCATACTTCTACCTTGCGTATAAAGGGTTCTTTAAGGGATTCAATTCGATGGCAAAGCTCCTAGGTAGAAATCAAGTTTCGATTATTCCATCAGAAGATAAATATGATGCACATAGCCTGGTATCGAAGTATTCACAAAAGGCGATTTGTGGTGGTAACATCATGGCTATGTGTAGTGAAGGCAGCGGATTATTAAAGACATTTTTATCACAGCCAGCAGATGAGTTCCCACCTCAAGATGAGCGCTATATGCTCGAAGTAATTCAAACATCTGCTGAAGCAAAGATGGTTCGATCTAACTTCAATTTGGGAAATTATTATGAGCATTTGTTGAATACCAGCAATCGAGCTGATTGTGGTCGGTCTGAGATTAGGAAGATTTATGAAAAAGCATTGTTGATGGATGTAGATGGCAGTATAATAAAAGGAAATTTGCTGTACCGCTTGGGATGCCTTGCAAACAATAATGAAGAAAAGTTGGCTTACTTTTCGAAGGCATTGGAGGCGGGGGCATATGATGCGGCGCATAGAATTGCATTGATATTGTTTGAGAAATATTTGATTACAGGGCAACGATATGTATTGTTGAAAGCAAGTAGCATGCTAAACGAAAACATACCATATATGACACCAAAAGTAAGAACAGATGCCCAAATGCTGCAAGAAGAAATTAAGGAATTATTTGCAAATCAGTGAGTTTACAGATGGCTGGATGATGTAGTTTCAAGTGTCAATTCTGCCGAAATATTCTCAGGCAGCTCGTCCTTTCTGGGGACATAGATCAGCTCAATGGCTTCATCTTCGGTCAGTTCGCCTGCCAGGTAGCGGTTCTTTGCGTTCACCGCCTTGTTCTGCCACAAGCAGAACTGTTCGTCGTTTATATCAATGGGTGACTCTTTCTTATCCTCCCCGGACCGTTCCAGCCGACGGCGCATTCTGTTCATGGACTGTTCGAATACAGAGATCACGGCATTGGCTGCAGAGCGCTTTTTGTGATTCTCGGCGGGTGCGATCTGTTTACAGGTTTTCCCGTCCCGGATGACCCGGTCGCAGTACAGAGTTTTTCTTCTCGTCTTTGGCAGAAAATACCCGCCGCAGTATTGGCATTTGGCAACATTGGGTCTGGATGCAAGGAATTGCTGCAGAAGGAACCAATAGTACTGTTCGTAAGAACGGATGATATATTCGACTATTACTGCCTCTCCAAGTGTGCGTACGACCGAGGTGGTGAACTGCTGAATCATCGGATATTCCGGTATGTCCTGTACTGGCGTGTTCGTACAGAGTGCATCCAGAATATCCATCACCAGAACCTGTGCTGAGAGAGGGCTTCTCAGGCTGACCACAATTTGGTCGATGACGGTGTGTTTATTTTTTCGGTTGCGGATGCGGTCCGTAATCATAAGCTCCGTAAGAAGTGCGTATACGGGATCCGTTACCCGATGTTCAAATAGATATTGTGCAGCAGCCTTCCGAAGGTAATCTGCCCCCTCTTCATAAGTATGACATCCAAAGGTGTCAATCAGTACTTCCTTAATGAACACACAAATCTGCCAAACATCCTTATCGATCAACGCCATCAGTTCATCGAATATATTTACGTCCGCCAAAGGCACTTCTCCATTCGCAGTGGAGAGGTGCCTTTTTATTTTTCCATCCGGCGTAACGGAAATATGTAGTCCAACCACTGGAATCCCCCTTTTGTTCACAAGCGTTATTCGCTGTTTTGACGAATAACACTTACGCATGTACTTCCACAAAATCCTTTGCTAGAGTTTATCACAGAGGAACACATGAAACTGTTGAGAACCGTCGAGACTTCTCTGGGAGGGAGTGAGAATGTTGGAAAAAGAATTGATGGCAGTGGATGGTGAAACGCTGTGGGATCTGGAGTTCCCTGCCCAGCGGTTCTGCATTCGTGGTCTGCTGCCCCAGGGACTGTGTGTCCTGGGCGGTGCGCCGAAGGTGGGAAAGTCCTGGCTGGTACTGGACTGGTGTATCCGAATCGCAAAGGGCGAGCCGATCTGGGATATGGAAACCATTCAGGGGACTACGCTGTACCTCTGTCTGGAAGATACCCTCCAGCGAGTACAGCACCGGGTGTACTGCATGTCTGATGAAGCCGCCCACAACGCCTACTTTGCCACAGCGGTGGGAACTCTGGCGGATGATCTGGAATCTCAGATCTCTTCCTTTCTGCTGTTACATCCGGACACCGTTCTGATCGTGGTGGATACCTTCCAGATGGTGCGTGGAAATAGTGCCGAACCGTCCTACGGCGGTGACTATCAGGATATGCAGAAGCTGAAGCGGATTGCAGACGCCTACAACATCACGGTTTTGCTGGTTCACCATCTGCGAAAACAGAGCGACCGGGATCCTGTGAACCGGCTCTCTGGTACAACGGGTATCAGCGGTGCTGTGGATGCGGTGTTCGTGCTGGATCGCAAAGAGCGTGGACAGAACGCAGCGCTGTTGGTCTGCACCGGCCGGGATGTGGAATACCGGGAACTGGAACTGAGGTTTTCCAAAGAACGGTGTGTCTGGGAGCTGGTGTCTGACAGTGCTGAAGTGCCTGCACAGCTGATGCCCCAGGAGATGGTGTGCTTTCTGGAGTACATGAAGGACGTGAAATTCTACTGCGGCGGCAATACCGAACTGACTGACACCTTCAACACCTACGCAGATATGGACATGGAGCCGAAGCGGCTGAAGCAGATGATGAATCTCTGGAAGGATAACCTCCGGGAATTGGGACTGACCTTCCGCAGCTACCGAAGCAACGGCCAACGGCTGGTGGAGGTTCGCTACGAGGAACCAGTGACGCAAGTGCCGCAAGTGACGCAGAAAACCGCTCTCTGAATCTTGCGTCACTTGCGTTCCTTGCGGCACTGCCCCGGCACAGTCTGGCGTGTGAGCCACCTTTGAAGCCGTAGCGCAGGGTTTGAGGACTTTTACAGCAGAGGAAAGGTGGTAACCCGCCCTCGGAAGGTATCTCCTGTAAAAGAGGAGCGTGCCGCCCCAAATGGAGGCAAGAGATTCGGGAAGTATGTATTCCAAGTGAGGAAGCGACTATTTCTTTTTGCAATGAGAGGGAAGCTGGTATTTCCGAACTTTTGAGGAAGCAAAGTTTCAGGGTCGAAAATCAAGCAGGAGAAACGCCCGGCGCTATGCCGCCGGGCTAAGTCCACATTGGCGGGCAACGCCCACCGGATTTACGGGGGATTGGCACGGAACTCCCCATCTTCCAAATCGTTGGAAGGATTATGGCCAGGGGTCGTAAAAACGGCTCAGGTGCTAATGCGTGGGTCGCAGAACTACGATTCCCTTAGAGCTACAAGGGTTTTCTGCGGTGCCGCCTTGGGTGCTATGGCAAATTACGTCTTCATTTTCAGGCGGGAAAAGTTCCAAGCCGGAAATGGCACCTTTGGCGCATGGTTGTGGGCGGGGGGACATATTTTGAAAAGAGGTGATCGGATGGAAGAAGTGCAGCGGCAGGTTTTGCAGGCCCTGCTGAAGACCCTGTATGACCAGGGACTTATGGCAAAAGCTACATATGACGGCGCAGTAAATATGGTAAATTCCCAAA
>JAFYLN010000041.1 GCA_017537045.1 Oscillospiraceae bacterium
CCGGTGAAGAAAAGAAGAATCTGACCGTGGAACAGTTGCTGAATCTGTTCAGCCAGGCATCCGGTTCTGATGAAGTGGATGACAAGTTAGTTCTCTCTTAATAACAGTACTCGTTTCATATAAAAAGCACCTCGCATCTGAAGTTGACCAGATGTGAGGTGCTTTCTTTTAGATTATTCCTTATTATACTGCTGCGATAAATGTCGCTGCAAAGGTGTCCCCCATAGTCATGACCCCCGGCTTAGCCGGGGGCTTGATTTAGCCCTAGAAGGGCATTTTACAGACGATTGCCCCTAAAGGGGCCCCGAATGGTTCGCCGACCGCATTCCTTTTCCGGGCTGCCCCTTAAGGGGCTTTCTTTGTCTCAAGAACGAATGTTATGGTATGGACATTCTGGACAGAGTTCCTGCCATGACTTCAAACCGTGTCCGTGTCGGCTCCGGCACACTGTATAACCTGCTGGAGCAGTTTCTTGCTGAAGGCTTCATCCGGGAAACTAAGGTAGAAGGACGCCGCCGTATCTACATTCTCACTGATAAGGGACGAGAAATGCTGGATAAGGAATATGAGCGGATCCAGGCTCAGGCCGTGGATTACCGCCGGATCTTCGGAAAGGAGGAAAGCTAAATGAAACCCAAGAAGCGTCGTTTAGAATACTATTCTTTCTATAACCATACTGGTATTGAAAAGCACCTTACGGAGATGGCACAGAAGGGTTGGATACTTGAAGCTATATCTAATCTTTACTGGACATATCGTAAGATTGAGCCTAAGACTATTCATTTCTGTGTCACCTACTACCCAAGAGGTTCAGACTTTGATCCTAAGCCTTCCGAGGATCAGCAGACCTTCCATGATTTCTGTGCCCATACCGGATGGCAGCTCGCCTGTACTTGGCACCAGATGCAGGTATTCTATAATGAGAAGGAATCCTCTATTCCGCTGGAAACAGATCCTGTTATGGAAGTAGATACATTGCATCGTGCCTGCAAGAAGAACTTTCTGCCAAGCTTCTACAGTATGCTGGCTCTTGGCATTTTGATGGGAGGATATACCTTGGCAAGAATCTTCTATGATCCCATCGGTCTTCTCACCAGTTCCAGCCAGATGCTGACCGGCTTTGCCTACATATGTGTGCTTGCCATCTCTCTGGTTGAGTTGGTTACCTATTTTTCGTGGTACAAAAAGGCAAGACGTGCCGCACAGGATGGTCTCTTTGTTGACACACCCAGTACCGCCGGATTCCAGAAATGCATCGTTGTACTCCTGATGATTGGTATGGTCTGGTGGCTTACGAATCTGTTAGCCGCCGACGATCCCCTGCTGTTCTGGGTTGCTGTAGCAATGCTTGGTTATATGTTCGTTGTGATACTGGCGGTAAATGGTATTAAACAGGGGTTGAAAAAAGCCAAGGTATCCCGTGGAATGAACCGCTTTGTGACGTTAGCCGCCTGCTTTATCCTTCCTTTGATTATGACTGCTTGGTCACCTATTGTTTCATTTCCCTGAATCGCACAGGTGCATTTGAAAGCAAACCTCAGGACGACATGTCCATTCCTCTCTCCTTATCGGATTTCATGGAGATCAACGAAATAGACTATACTGAGTATGACAGAACAAATGAAACGACGCTGCTTCAGCAACGTGTTGTAAATCATCACGCCAGTCTCCACGCAATGGAAGCCGGAAATGCGGAAAGTCTGAGATATATCATCACAACAGTAAAGGTCCCATTGCTGTACAAATGGTGCGCAGAGCAGATTTTCTGGGATGAGGATGAATCCAATAACGGAATTCCCGAGGGGCACCGTAGCATCTACAAAGAAACCGATGCATCTTACTGGGGTGCCGATGCTGCTTATCGGCTCTACCACGAAGAAGGCTGGTGGAGAAACACATATCTGCTCTACTATGATGACCGGATCATCGAGATCCACTTCAGTTGGAAACCCACGGAGGATGACATGGCCATCGTAAATCAGAAACTGAATCCATAAATGAATTGGAGCGAGTCCATAGCAGACTCGCTCCTCATTTTATTCTGCAGGGTTTCCATCGGTAAGCTTTGCAAGCTTATAAAACGTACTCTTCTTCAGGTTGGATTTTCTCATAGCCTCAACAGCAGTGATCTCACCGTTTTTCCAAAGCATATAGATATTATCCCAGCCTTCCGGGATTTTCATCTTGGGCCTACCCAGGTGCTTACCCTGGAGTTTAGCAGCTTCGATACCCTCTGCCTGACGGGTTAATGTCTTGACTCTTTCCTGTTCCGCCAGACTGGCCAGCACCTCCACAAGGATCGCATTGATCATCTCAATGATCCATTCCTGTCCCTCGTTAACCTGGCAAAGGGTGGTGGGCATATCTAAAACCATGACACGGATGTTGCGCCCTCTGTAGTACTCAAGCTCCTGCTTAATATGTAGTTTGTTACGACTCAGACGATCCAGCGCGACAATGACCAAGGTATCCCCTTCCCGCAGCAACTGATTACGCAGAGTCTGGTAAGCTTCGCGGTTCAATGACTTGCCGCTTGCCTTCTCCCGAATGATATCTCGGTCATCGATGCCAAATTCCCGCAGGGTTATCAGCTGCCGATCTAGGTTCTGATCTTTCGTACTTACCCGTGCGTAGCCATAGATTTTCTTCATTTCAGCCTCCATTTCGTCTGTAAAGGTGTTTTGACTTCGTGGACATATCCACAAAGTTTAACTGAACCTTTACAGACACTTTTACAGCGTATTTTAGATTTCGAAAAACCGTCCCACAAGGTCTACCTTTACGGACTATCTGATTACACGATTTGGGAGG
>JAFYLN010000042.1 GCA_017537045.1 Oscillospiraceae bacterium
AAAAGCGGAAATGTACACCGACTACTATGCCGACTGAACTGTCACCCTCTATAAAAAAAAAAGAAGGGGCGTGACAGTCAAAATAATCCAAAAAGATGGGGTTGAATGATACACAATTTTTATTTTATGATGAAAATACAGAGGGGGAAATTTACAATGAAATACACTCAGGGCGAAATTGCGTCAATGATCATAGATGAAAATCTCGCTGCTTTCTACAATAGCCGGGAATGGAGAAAGATCTCTAAAAAAGTGATTCAGGACGGCCACTGTGAGTGTATCGAATGTAAGAAAATGGGGAAAGTCACAGATGCCGTGCTTACTCACCATGTAAATGAGCTGAAAAACCGGCCTGACCTTGCTTATAGTCTGACGTACACTGACGAAAACGGTGAAGTCAAGCCGCAGCTCATTCCTCTGTGTCATGACTGTCACGAAAGAATTCACAAACGTGGAGTTTATTCCGAACATGACGGAAAAGATTCGTCAGGATTCTGGCAGGAGGAGAAATGGTGAGGAGGTTATCACACTATGGGCAGAGGAAGAGGAAGGCCCGCCAAAGAAATAGATCAGGAACTGTTTGAGCGAATGTGTGAAAGACAGTGTACAGAGGAAGCCATTTCAAGCATGTTAGGCGTGAGTAAATCGACTCTGTACAGATGGTGTAAGGAAACTTACGGCACGTCATTCCAAAAAACATTTGCCGAAAAAAGGCGATGCGGAGTCTTTAAAGTGAGAGATGCTTTGTATGAAGAAGCACTCAACAACAGAGAAAAACAGTTATTGAAATATCTTGATGAAAAATGGGGGTACCTTATCGAAGGTCCGCTTCCACTTGATGAAGACGCTGAAACAAATGCACCTTATGCAGAGCTTGACGACGCTCCGATTCGTCAGTCTCTGCTTGAACAGCTCAAAGCGACAGGCCGTGATACGGCAGTGAACCGTGAGCTTGTGGAGGACTATGTTTCACTCTGGGTAATGAAGCAATGGGCTATAAATGATTTACGCACCCGTGGTCTCGTGATCACTTACAATAACGGCGGCGGACAAAGCGGAACGAAGGTAAATCCTTCGCTTGAACATCGTGTAGATCTCAGCAAGCGGATGATAGAAATATTAAAGCTGCTGGGCCTTGTCGGTGAGAATGCCGCATTTGGTGGTGACAGCTTTGACGGGTTATAGATACATTGATCACTACATCGAAATGGTGCGTAACGGCGTGCCGAAACCCTATTGCGTATGGCAGCATAAACTTTGTGACTTCATTGAGAAAACCTTTTCTGAGGAAGATGTTTACGTTGATGAAGATCAGCTGAAAAAATATTTAGCCTTTCAGAGATACTTTCCATATACTTTGCTACCATGGGAGATATTCGTTTTTACCCTGCACATGTGTACTTACACTGCGGACGGCGATTTAAGATTCCCCTATCTGTTCTTGAACGTCGGCCGAGGTGCAGGTAAGAACGGATTCTTATCCTTTGTAGATTTCTGTCTGATGACTCCGGTGCATGGAGTACGCGAATACGACGTTTACATCTATGCAATGTCGGAGGATCAGGCAAAAACCTCATGGATGGATATATACAACATCCTTGAAGACAACAAGAAAACCATGTCCAAGTTCTTTTACTGGACCAAAGAGAAAATCACTAACTTAAATACAAGAAGTTCCCTTTATTTCTGTACCAGTTCTGCAAAGACAAAGGACGGTCAGCGTCCGGGTGCGATCTCATTCGATGAGTATCATGCATACGAGTCAATGAAGCTCGTAAACGTTGCGGAAACTGGTCTCGGAAAAAAGAAATTCTCCCGTAAGACGATCATAACGACAAACGGCCTTGTCAGGGGCGGTCCATACGACATGAAACTTGAAGAGGGCAAGGCCGTGCTGGATGGGGAGGAGAGCGACGACGGACAGCTCTTCTTTATCTGCTGCATTGACAACATGGATGAAGTGGATAACGAAGATGCGTGGTTCAAGGCGAATCCGTCCTTATATCCTGATATGGCAACATATCACAGCATGATGCGTCAGATGCGTATTGAGTACAAAGCGTACAAGCGTAATCCTGCTGAGAATGTAAGCTTTCCGGCAAAGAGAATGAATCTTCCTCCGGCTGAACTGGAGAATGAAGTTACATCCTGGGAGAATGTTAAAGCGACAAATCAGCCGATCGATGAAGAGGCAATCTACGGAATGCCTTGCGTCGGCGGCATAGACTACATGAAAAGTACTGACTTCCTTTCTGCAGGTCTTCTGTATCGTGTGGGTGAAAAAGACTACTGGATACAGAAGACATGGGTTTGTAAGTCGTGCAGAGATCTTCCGAAGATCAAGGCTCCGCTTACTGAGTGGGCGGTCAAGGGAGATATTGAATTCGTGGACGCTAAGGAGATCCCGCCGGAACTGCCGGCAATATGGCTCGAGAATGAAGCGGCAAAGCGGAATTCACGTCTGCTCCTTATCGGCATAGATGATTACAGATATCAGCTCATGCAGAAAGCACTGCTTGACATCAATTTCAGCGCTGAGGATGGCTGGAACAATGTAGTCAAGATAAGACC
>JAFYLN010000043.1 GCA_017537045.1 Oscillospiraceae bacterium
CTGAACCAGAACCTGAGCCTGCGCCTGAGCCTGAACCTGAACCTGATCCTGAGCCTGAGCCTGAACCCGACCCCGACCCGGATCCCGGTCCCTCGCAACCCGGAACGGATGTCGGGCTGGGTATATATGGTATGATCAAAAAGGAGGATATTCCTCAAATTGTTTCAGATTATTTAGGAACCCCTGCCGTCAGCACGGCTGCGGATGCGGTGGGCATGAAGATGATGGAAGCCACCATTCAGGCAGACGTCATGGAAAAGCTTTATGCGTTCAGCAAGCAGCTGACTTCCTATATCAGCAGATCCTTCTATGTAGATGGCGACCGGATTGCAAATGCCTTCCAGTTCAACATGACGGAGGAAGAGATCCAGCGTCTGATGATGGCTATGTCCGGCCAGTCCGGTGAGCGCAGCGCTGCGGCCAACATCCGAAGCCTTGGCTATGCAGAGCAGGAAAAACCCACTTCCATGTCCGTCTATATGGTGGACTTTGCGGCAAAAGAAGAATTCCTCGCGTTTCTGGATGCCTATAACGAAGCCATGCGGGAAGCGGAAAAAGAAGAGCAGGTCATTCAATATACGGATATGACCGGAATCATGATGTCCTCTATCCGCACCATTATTGACAGTGTCAGCTACGCGCTGATCGCATTTGTGGCTGTCTCGCTGGTGGTGTCCTCCATCATGATCGGTATCATCACCTACATTTCCGTCATGGAGCGAACCAAGGAGATCGGCGTGCTGCGCGCCATCGGCGCATCGAAGCGCAATATCACCCAGGTGTTCAATGCGGAGACCTTTATCATCGGCCTTTGCTCCGGCATGCTGGGCATCGGCGTGACCCTGCTGACCCTGATCCCGGGCAATATGCTGATCCACCATCTGACCGACAATCCCGATATCGTGGCGCAGCTGCCCGTAGCCAATGCAGCAATTCTCATTGGACTGAGTGTGCTCCTGACTTTGATCGGCGGCTTTATCCCCGCCAAGAAGGCTGCAAAAAAAGATCCTGTCATCGCCCTGCGCAGCGAATAAATTTCAAGCCCCCGGTACCGGGGGCTTGTTTTTGTATATTTGCAAGGTTGACAAATGTCTTTTTCTTGCATACAATATAGGAAATTTGCCAAACGGAGGTAGTTATGAGCGAAATCACAAGAGCGCAGGCATTGGCCTTGCTGCAAAAGTATAATGAAGAACCTTTCCACATTCTCCACGGTCTGACCGTTGAGGGTGTCATGCGCTACTTTGCCAAAGAGCTTGGTTATGGCGCTGAAGAGGATTTTTGGGGTTTGTGCGGCCTGCTGCATGATGTGGACTTTGAAAAGTATCCGGAAGAGCACTGCAAGAAAGCACCGGAGCTGCTGGCTGAGATCAATGCCGGGGAAGCCATGGTGCACGCAGTCTGCTCCCATGCTTATGGTATGACATCCGATGTGGAGCCTGTACATCAGATGGAAAAGGTTCTGTTTGCCGTGGATGAACTGACCGGTCTGATAGGCGCTGCTGCCCGGATGCGCCCCAGCAAGAGCGTTATGGATATGGAGCTTTCCAGCCTGAAGAAAAAGTTCAAGGATAAGAAATTTGCCGCCGGCTGCTCCCGTGATACCATCAAAGAGGGTGCGGACCGTCTGGGGTGGACACTGGATGAAGTGCTGGACAAGACGATTCTTGCCATGAGAAGCTGTGAAAGCGCCGTTGCTGCGGAGCTTGCAGCACTGACAGAGTAAGGAGGAAATACATATGATTCTGATTAAAAACGGTTACATCAAACCCATGGTCGGCGCGGATATTGAAAACGGCTGCATCCTGATCGGCGATGACGGCAAGATCGTTGCAGTTGCTCAGGAACTGGATGCACCTGCAGGCTGCACGGTTATTGATGCGGAAGGAAAACTGGTTACTCCCGGCTGTGTGGATGCCCACTGCCATATCGGACTGGATAACGAAGGCATGGGCTGGGAAGGCCGTGACTATAACGAGATCGTTGACCCTCTGACACCCCAGATGCGCGCCATTGATTCTATCAATCCGCAGGATGAGGCCTTTGGCCTTGCGCTGCAAGGCGGCGTTACCTCTGCCTGCACCGGTCCCGGCAGCGCCAACGTGGTCGGTGGTACCTTCGTTGCCATCAAGCTGTCCGGCAAGCGTGTGGACAATATGATCATCAAGAACCCGCTTGCCATGAAGTGTGCTTTTGGTGAGAATCCCAAGCGCTGCTACGGTCAGGGCTTGAAAAAGAGCCCCACCACCCGCATGGCAACCGCTGCTTTGTTGCGGGAACTGCTGTTCAAGGCTCGTAATTACCAGCAGGAAAAGGATGCAGGAAACAATCCTGCCTTTGATATGAAGCTGGAAGCCATGCTGCCTGTCATGCGTGGAGAGATCCCCCTGAAAGCCCATGCCCACCGTGCCGACGATATTCTGACTTCTATCCGTATCGCCAAGGAATTTGGTGTAAAGCTGACGCTGGATCACTGCACCGATGGTTCCCTGATTGCTGACGAATTGGCAAAGGAAGGCTACAGCGCCTTTGTGGGTCCCTCTCTGGGTAATAAGTCCAAGATCGAGCTTCAGAACAAGAGCTTCACGACTCCAGCTGTGCTGCATGAAGCAGGCGTTCCCATCAGCATCATCACCGATGCGCCCGTTATTCCGCTGCAGTATCTGCCCATGTGCGCGGGTCTGGCAGTGAATGCCGGTTTGGATGAAGAAACTGCATGGCGTGCAATCACCATCAACCCCGCTGTGCAGACCGGTATTGGCGACCGTGTCGGCAGTCTGGAAGCAGGCAAAGATGGCGACGTGGTGATCTGGACAGCCAATCCCTTGACTACCATCGGTGGCGAGGCTTACACCACCATTGTGGATGGTCAGATCGTTTACCAGAAATAAAAAACAAACCCACCGGTTGAACCGGTGGGTTTTTGCATGCTCGTTAGCCGATATCGCTGATGATGGAGAAATTCTTGGTCAGTGCCAGGGCACCGTTGAAGTAAACCTCAATGGTGTAATCACCGAATTCATTGGGCATGACCGGAATATCCAGATAGCAGTACTTTCCGGTACCGAGCCACAGGTCACGCCAGATGGCACTCTGGGTACGGATCAAGCTGGGAATAACCTTGCCTGCTTCGTCACGAATGACAAACATGACATTGGTATCATCCCGCTCCAGATAGAACAGGGCGTTGGTATAGAGCACCAGAGAAGCAGCCTCACCCTTTGTGTAGGAAGTGGTGTAGTCCGTATTCTTGACGTCCTTATACGTCCAGCCTTCCTTTCCGGGGCTGCGGCACAAGCTGGACTGAATCTTGCTTGCGGAAAGACCGTAGCGGTCAAATGCCTTCTGCCCGATGCCTGCATGCTCTGCAGTGCCGCCAAAGACGGTGGAGCCGTCAGCAGCCATGATCTGGAAGCTGTAGGCGGCATTGGGGATCACATCCTTGACAACTGCTGTAGTACCGGTGCATTCGGCCATCATGGTGGTCTCGCTGCCGTCAATGCTGTACATGACCAGCCAGCCACCCTCGGGCTCGCTTGTGGACTTCCAGCTGAGGGTCATACCATGCTTGGCATCATAACCGGTCTGCACATCTGTAACAGTTGCGGGATTGGCGGTTACATAAGCCCGGACACTCTGAGACATGCCGGCTGCGGTTACCTCCAGGGTATAGGCGGAGCCGGAGCTGATATTGCTGAACTGCACGGTGGTATCTGTGACGGTTACGGTCTCATCGTAACCATCCTCGGAATAGCAGCGAACCGCCCAGCTTTCTGCATGCAAACCTTCGGGAAGGTTCCACTCGGCAGTCAGCACACCGTCAACACAGGAAACAATGGTCAGCTTTTCGGCAAGAACGATTTTTGAAGCCATAAATTCCAGCGTGGTGTTGCCATTCAGATACAGCTCATCATCCGTATTGGGAACCAGAGTGAATGTATAAAGCTTACCGACATTCAGATCGTTGATGGTAACCATATGCCCATTAAAGGAAGTGGACTGAACCTGTTCACCGTCATCGGTGTATTCCACCGTCCAGGACTGGGATTCAGGCCCATCAACTGTGAAATTCAGAATAACAGAACCATCCTGCAGGCCGGCTTTCGCAGTGAAATCCACGATTCTGGTTTCTTCGGCGGTAGTGTAGCTGCCGGAGACGGCACCGCCCACCTTATGGAAGCCCTCGGTCACAACGGTGATCTTATACATCGTATCTGCATTCAGGTCGGTAAAGAAGGCCTTGCCGTCCATGACAGGCTCTTCCTGCCTGTTGCCATAGGTGTCCGTACAAACGACCGTCAGCAGAGCTTCGTCCACATTGGTGGACAGCTGAACAGTCAGACTGTTTTCGAAACCGTCGATCACCATGTTGTCAATGGTCAGCAGGTAGTAGTTATCATAGTAATAATAACCACCGCCGCCGAGCAACGCCAGAATCAGAAGCAAAATAAGAATTCCGATCCAGCCGCGCTTTTTCCTGCGGGGCTTTGCCTCTTCCAGAAAATCATCTTCATCACCGAAAAGACCGGCAACCGAAGGCGCTTCCGGAACACCAAATTCCAGATCATCCCCACCGTTGTTTTCGCTTTTTGCGGCAGTGCCAAAATCAAAATTGAAGTCTTCGTCGTCGATTTCCATACCGGCTTCATCTGCCGGAATATCCTCTTCGAACACTTCACCGCAAGGTTCGGTCTCTCCATCAGAGGCCTCTTCCGGTACCGGTGCAGGTTCATCCCCGGGTGCCGGTACAGGCACATCCTCAGGTTCGCCATCGAATTCCTCTTCCGTAAACAGCCCGGCTGCTTCGGTCTCAATGTATTCGTCTGCGTCAGCAATGTCTTCCTCTGCTGCGGTCTCGCCGGACAATTCCTCCGGCGTGATATCCGGCTCATGAGAGATCAGGTCATCTGCTTGAGACAGGATCTCATCGACCTCATCGGTTGTCTGCACCGCTGCGAGATCATCCTCCTTATCGGCACCGGGTGCCGTATCATCGGAAACCAGATCATTCAGGAAGTGCAGCTCTTCCGGCTCCTGTGCAGCAGGCGGTGCAGAAATTTCGGCCGGTCTTTCCGGTGCCACATCTGCAAGTGCAGCAGGCTGTGCCAGAATCGGATCCGCACTGGGCGGAACAATGGGGACATCGTTGATGCTGTTGCGCTGCATATAGCTGACCAGTGCTTTGCCCATCTCAACAGGCGTTTGATAACGCTTTCTGGGATTGGGATCACAGGCTTTCAGAATGATCTCAGCCATTTCGTAATCCGCATTCAGCGGGGCGGGCAGGATCATCATGGGCGCCTTATCCTTAAAGGGGATATGGCCGTTATTGTAGATCATGTAAAGGATCATGCCAACGGCGTAGGTGTCAACCGTGGGATTCAGGGTTGCCAGCGGATCATGCAGCTCCGGCGGGGTGAAGCGGCTGATGTAGGATGCATTGATGGATGTGTACTTCATGGCACCGAGCTTGGCAAAACCAAGATCACCGATCCGGTATTCTTTCTGCCCGGTAATAAAGATATTGCCCGGCTTCAGGTCGGTGTAGATAAATCCTGCGCGGCGGCACAGGGAAAGTGCGCTGCACAGGTCAATGCCCAGATTTACCGCACCAAGATGCGTCATGGTATTGCGGCGCAGAAACTTTTCCAGAGAATGCTTATAGGAACCCAAAAGGTAAACATCGTAGCCGGTATCTTCGCCGTCCATGGGAACGATCTGCCAATCCTCATAGGAAAGGAATCCTTCCAGCTTGGCCAGTTGCTGCAGCAGGCGTGCTTCCTTCACCGTATCCTCAGCCAGCTCCTTGAAATACTGCGCGGCTGCGGCGGTATCTTTGTAAGCGCCGGTCAGCAGCAGTGCATCAAGCTGCTTCTGGGAAGCGGGGACGGAAATGATCTTGACTATGTATTTGTCGTCAGAATTCTCCTTCATAGCCGGACAGCAGCGGCTGCCGTCATGACTGCTGATGGGCTCACCCATTGCAAAACCGTCCAGCAGGGGAGAGACGAGTTTCAACTCTGACAATTTGATCGCCTCCTTTTACCTGTCTATCATAAAATAAAATTACAAAAAATGCAACTCTTTTGTAGTTGTTTTCTCTGTAAAATAGTGTTATAATGTCGTTTAAGAATTGCTTTCAAAGCAATTCTGTTAGGAGGTAAGTCATGAGCAAGATTATTTGCGATGTTTGCGGTACCCGTTATCCGGATACAACGGAGCAGTGCCCCATCTGCGGCCATATCCGCGAAAATGCCGAAAAAACGGCGAAACATGTACCGGTTCCGGTAGAAGTACAGCCTGAAACCCGTAAGAAAGTTCAGGGTGGCCGCTTCTCCAAGGAGAACGTCAGGAAGCGTAATGAGGGAAAACTCGAGTACGAGGAAGTCCCTGTTAAAAAGAGTAAGCCCGCCAAGGCGGCAGAGAATGAAATGCCTGTAAAGACTGCCAAGCCTGCAAAAGCGGCGAAGCCTGCCAAGCAGGACGAGGATATCTTCACTGAAGACGATCAGAATAAGCGTGCAAACAGAGTTCTGAATATTCTGCTGGTGATTGTGATTCTGGCACTGCTGGCTGTGACTGCCTATATTTTCACGCAGTTCATCATGCCTGAGATCAACAAGCCGGAGCCTACCACGCCTCCGACCATCATGCAGACTGAGCCGACTCAGCCTCAGGAGACGGAACCACCCTCCTACGCCTGCACGGAACTGGTTCTGGAAGAGACCGAAGTCCTGCTGACCGAGTATGAGCAGAAGTGGCTGATCCCTGTTACCCCCATGCCCGTAGATACCACCGACGAGCTGACCTTTACATCCGGTAACGAACTGATCGTAACCGTGGATTCTGAGGGTTGCCTGACTGCGCTGGCAGAAGGCCAGACAACCGTCACCATTACCTGCGGCAATGTTACGGTGGATTATAATGTCATCTGCCTGTTCCCCGGTGCCGATATTCCTCCCGGTTATGTACCCACGGATCCCCCACCCACGGAGCCTCCGGTGGAATATAAGGTCACGTCGAACTATGTGCATGTGCGTACCGGTCCCGAGGTTGGCATGGATCCTGTTCGCCAGTGCATGAAGGGCGAGTCGATCTGGGTCTATGAGATCAAGTATGATAAGACCGGCTTGCCTTGGGGCAAGCTGGAGGACGGCTGGCTGTGCGTAAAGTACGCCCAAAAAGTTGAGTGATGAAATCAGACCAAACCGCGCCGGAGTTTTCCGGCGCGGTTTTCTCATATTTATAATATCATTCCGGGTAGCTGCACCTTGGCCGGGATGACAGGGAAGAGCAATACGGGCACGAACAAAAATCCCTGCAAGGCGTGTCCTTGCAGGGAAGCTTTTATTCACCGTCGATGACGGCTCTTTTGCGAAACAGGAAAGAAACACACCACAGACCTGCCAGTCCCACGACTGTGTAAACAAGCCGGCTGAACAGCGAACCCTGACCGCCAAACAGCCATGCCACCAGGTCGAACTGAAAAATGCCCACAAGCCCCCAGTTCAGACAGCCGATGATGGAAAGGATCAATGCCAAAGAGTCCATAACTTTACCTCCGTTCTGACTTTGGATAGGCTTATTCTCCCCGAATCGGAAAGAAATATTCAATCCGCTCATATTCTGATTGCAAAATGAGGCGCATTGGGCTATAATAGGCTAAAAATATGAAAAGGATGAAATCATATGATTACTCTTTATGAAGGCGCATTTGCAAAACTGAATCTGACGCTGGATGTGCTCGGTAAGCGTGATGACGGCTACCATGACCTGAAAAGTGTCATGCAGACCGTTTCTGTCCGCGACGATATTGAGATCGATGTGGGCACCGGCAAGCCCTGGGTGCTCAAGTGCGATAAGCCCGGCATTCCCACCGATGAGACCAATCTGGCATGGAAGGCCGCAAAGCTGTATCTGGATACGATCAAAAAGGATCCCGACGGGCTGGAGATCCGCATTACCAAGCGGATTCCATCTCAGGCAGGCATGGGCGGCGGCAGTGCCGATGCGGCAGCGGTTCTGCGGGCGCTGAACGACCATTACGGAAATCCGCTGTCCATTCTGGCACTGGCGGAGCTGGGCGCACAGGTAGGCAGTGATGTGCCGTTCTGCGTGGTCTGCGGCACGGCCATGTGCGAAGGCCGCGGTGAGAGATTGCGCAGGCTTCCCGATATGCCGGACTGCATTTTTGTGGTCTGCAAGCCTGAATTCTCCGTGTCCACCCCGGAGCTTTACCAGAAGATCGATTCTGTTTCTATCCCCAAGCACCCTGATAATCAGGCTATGGAAAGCGCCTTGCTTGCAGGGGATCTGGAGCGGGTCGCAAAGAATATCTATAACGTCTTTGATCCCGTGGTGACGCAGGAGCATCCGGAACTGAACTACATCAAGTCCATCATGCACCAGTACGGTGCCATTACCTACCAGATGACCGGTTCTGGCTCTGCGGTCTTTGGCATCGTCTCCGAGTTTGAGATTGCAGCAGTTATCTGCAATATGCTCAAATCCAACTATTCCGACGTTTTTATCTGCAAACCTGTATAAACAATCCGATTGCCGTCCATACTGGAAGTATTTCAGTATGGACGGTGTTTTTTATGGGAAAAGCTGTGAAACGGGTCATGCTTTGCGCGCTGATGGCCTGTCTGGTATGGGTCGCTATGCTTATTACAGATAAGCAGACACTCCGGAATGAATTGATCCGCCTGCATGTTGTGGCAGCATCTGACGCTGCGGAAGATCAGGCACTGAAATTGCAGGTTCGGGATGCAGTTGTAAACAGCCTGCGGGAAAATATGGAAAACGTAACAGATTCGGAGCAGGCAAAAGCATACTTACAGGAAAATCTTCCGAAGATTGAAGCGCTTGCCAACCGCGTCCTGCAGGAAGCAGGCTGCTCCGATGTGGCAACCGTATCTCTGCGGCTTGAGGAGTTTTCCACAAGATACTATGATACATTCACCCTGCCTGCCGGGATCTATGAATCTTTGCGCATTACCATTGGCGCGGGGCAGGGACACAACTGGTGGTGTGTGGTGTTTCCGTCCCTTTGCGTTGGCGCAACGGTAGAGGAATTTGAAGATACGGCTCAGTGTGCGGGCATGTCCGATGCACTGACAGCAGCCCTTGCAGGTGAAGAAAGCTACGAGGTGCGCTTTTTTGTTCTTGATGCCATGGGCAGATTGGAGAATTTCCTTCACAAGGGATAATTGCCACTATAATTCGGCCGCAAGATGTGCTATCATATCAAAAAAAGAAAGAAAGGCGGTGGGCGTATGCTGCATCTGCTTCTTGGTACGGACTGGACGGCAAACCGGGATGAACTTTTGCGCCGCATCAGTCTGGATGTAAAAAAACAAAGAGAAAACAGAATCCTGATGGTGCCGGAGCTGATCAGCCACGAAACTGAAAGACTCCTTTGCCATCATGCAGGAGATACGGCCAGCCGTTTTGCAGAAGTGCTGTCCTTTACCCGCCTTGCCCGCCGTGTGGCGGATGTTCAAGGCTGTGCAGCAGAGGAGAGTCTGGATGCCGGCGGCCGGGTAGTAGCCATGGCCGCCGCGGTCAAGCGGCTCAGCAGTGTCCTGAAAGCCTACGCCTGCGCGGAGTCCAAACCGGAATTTCTCACGGGTCTGATTGATGCTGTGGATGAATTCAAGCGCTGCTGCATTTCTTCTCAGGATTTGGAGAAGGCTGCACAGGCTGCGCAGGGCGCGCTGGCAGAAAAAATGCACGAGCTGGCACTGATTCTGGAATCCTACGATGGTGTCTGTGCGCAAGGCAAGCGTGATCCCCGCGATCAGGAAACCCTGCTTCTGGAGCAAATGATGCAGGGTGATTTTGCAAAAACGCATGTGTTTTACATAGATGGATTTCCGGACTTTACCCGCCAGCATATGGCGATTCTGGAGCTCCTGATCAAAGAATCTCCCGATGTGACCATCAGCATGAACTGTGACAAAGCAGGCTCTTCAATGCTTGCCTTCGAAAAAGCAGGTGATACGGCGCAGCAACTGATCCGAATGGCACGCAGCGCTGGTCAGGAAGTGGAGATCGAACGGATTCCTGCTTATGACAGACCGCTGGCTCCTATGCGCCACGGCCTGTTCCAGGGATATATTTCTGCCAATTCCTGTGCCGGACTGAAGGTGCTCCGGACAGATTCACCCTATCAGGAATGCCTTGCCGCGGCAGAGCAGATTATGGAACTGGTGCGCGGTGGATGCCGTTACCGGGATATTACAGTAATTTGCAGCGATCTTGGAACGTACCAGCCGTTGGTGCGGCTGGCATTTCACCGCTGCGGTATTCCCCTCTACCTGTCGGGAACAGAGGATATTCTGCAAAAAAGCGTTATTTACACGGTGCTGTCTGCCATGGATGCGGCACTGGGCGGATTTGAGCAGCGTTCAGTGCTGCGCTATCTGCGGTCCGTCCTTTCGCCTGTTTTGCCGGATGTCTGCGATTTGGTGGAAAATTACGCCATCACCTGGGCTGTTCGCGGCAAACGCTGGCAGGAGAAATGGACATACCACCCCGATGGCCTCAGTGCAGTTTTTGATGAAGCGTCCACAATGCGCCTGCAATTGATCGAAGAAGCCCGTGAAGCGGCGGTTGCACCCCTGCTGCGGCTGCAAAACGGCTTCCAGAATGCCAGAAACCTGTCTGAACAGGTTCTTGCATTGTATGACTTTTTGCAGCAGATCGATTTGGAATCCCGTCTGGATGCACTGGCACAGGAAATGGATGCAGCAGGTGATAACCGCAGTGCCCAGATCCTCAACCAGCTTTGGGAAATCCTGATTGGTGCCATGGAACAGATGCATGATGTGCTGGGCACCACCAGGTGGGAGACCGATACCTTTACGCGTCTGTTCCAGTTGCTGCTAAGTCAGTATCAGGTCGGCACCATCCCGCCGGTGCTGGATGCGGTGCAGTGTGGTCAGGTCAGTGCCATGCGCCTGCACCAGCAGAAGCATCTGATCGTACTGGGTGCACAGGAAGGAAATCTTCCATGCTATAACGGTTCTTCCGGTGTGCTGACCGATCAGGAACGTGTTGCCATCCGAAATCTGGGTGTCCCGTTGACAGGTGGTGCTATGGAGGGCATTCAGGCAGAATTTGCAGAGATCTACGGCGTGTTCTGCGGCGCAACGGAAACTGCAACGGTCTATAATTCCGGGACCCAGCCATCCTTCGTCTGCCGCCGGCTGGCAGAGCTTGCAGGCGGGGAGGAAACAGTTCAGCCGCAGTTGGGCGCAGCACTTTCCAATCCCTTTGAAACTGGCGCCTATCTTGCTTCATGGGACGATGCGGCCGCCGCAGCGCAGTTGGGCGTGCAGGACAGCTTTGATGCTGTCTGCCGCAGCAGAAGCTATGCGCTTGGAAAAGTGGAACGCCGCCGTATAGAAAGACTATACGGAAGGCAGCTCCAACTGTCCGCATCCCAGATCGACCGTCACGCAGAATGCCGCCTGGCCTATTTCCTGAAATACGGCCTGCGCGCAAAGGAGCGGAAAGAAGCCACCGTTGACCCTGCCGAGTTCGGCACATATGTCCACGCGGTGCTTGAAAATACCGCGCGCCGCGTGCTGGAACTGGGCGGATTTCCGCAGGTGACCTTAGAGCAGACCCAGGAAATTGCAAAGCAATACTCTGATGCGTATGCAGCCGCGCATTTCTCCCAGCTGGATTCCGAGCGCCTTGTGTACCTGTTCCGCCGAAACGGACAGGAGCTTCATTTCGTGGTGCAGGAGCTGTGGGAGGAATTGCAGCAGTCTAAATTCCAGCCAGCGGGATTTGAAGTGAATTTCGGCAATGCGGACGGGCTACCCCCCATTGCCCTCAACGGCAGCACAATGAATGCGGTCCTGCGGGGATTTGTAGACCGCGTGGACAACTGGAAACAGCATGGAAACGACTATTACCGTGTTGTGGACTATAAGACCGGTAAAAAAGACTTCGATTATTGTGATGTATTTAACGGGGTGGGCTTGCAGCTTCTGCTGTATTTGTTCGCATTGCAGGAATGCGGCGGTGACGTGGTGGGCGACCGTCCCATCCCCGCCGGTGTCCAGTATTTTCCTGCCCGTGTGCCTTATGTGACGACGGATGGCCGCATGAGCGGTGAAGAACTGGAAAAAGCCCGCTTGAAGGATTTGAAGAGAAAGGGTCTGCTGCTTAGTGACAGTGAAGTCCTGCAAGCGATGGAGCCTGGTGAAAATCCACAGCGCCTGTGCTACAGCATCAAAAAGGATGGAACGCTGAGTGGTGATATTGCCGACAGGGAGCAACTGAAGCTGCTGAAGGCTTATTTGCAGCGCATCCTTGGAAAAATGGTGGATGACATCGCCTCGGGCAATGTGGAGCCCAATCCCTATACCCGCGGTACCAGTCACAGTGCCTGTACCTTCTGTCCCTATGGTGCCATCTGCCATGAAGCAGAGGTGGAAGGCCGGCGCAATTATAAAACCATGACAGCCCAGCGGTTCTGGGACGAGATCGGAAAGGAGATGGATTTCCATGGCTGAAAAACTGACACCGCAGCAGCTTCAGGCAGTGGAAGACCGTGGCGGCCGGCTTCTGGTTTCGGCAGCAGCCGGTTCCGGTAAAACCAAGGTTCTGGTGGATCGTCTTCTGAAATATCTGAACGATCCCGGCAATCCCGCCAATCTGGACGAATTTCTGATCATTACCTACACCAAGGCTGCGGCCTCGGAGCTGCGCGGCAAGATTGCCGCCAAGCTGACGGAGACAATTGCGGCTCAGCCGGAAAACCGCCATTTACAGCGCCAGATGCAGCGCCTGTTTCTGACGAAGATTTCCACAGTCCATGGTTTCTGTGGCGACCTGCTGCGGGAATTTGCGTATAAGCTGGATCTGCCTGCAGATTTTCGCGTGGCAGATGAAAACGAGTGCAGCGAAATCCGGGAGACCGTGCTTGCTGATCTGCTGGACAGAGCCTATGAATCAGCAGGTGAGAATGAAGATTTCCGCGCTTTTGTGGATACGCAGGGGCTTGGCCGTACGGATAAGCTGGTGTCGGAGATCGTACTGAAAGTTTATGACAGCGCCTGCTGCCACTTGGATCCGGAAAAATGGCTGGATGGATGCCTGCGTGATGCGCAGGTGGATGGAATCGGCGACGCGGCGGAAACCATCTGGGGTAAGTATCTGGTGGATGACCTGTTCCATTATCTGGACGGGCAGATCAATGTGATCCGCAGATGTGCGGAGCTGGCAGAAGCTTCTGACGGCATGCAAAAGCCTGCTGTAAATTTACGCGATACGCTGCAGCAGCTGGAACACTTGCGTGCTGGCACCACATGGGATGAGATCGTTGCACGAAAAAATATTGACTACGGCAGATTGACTTTCCCCAGAAAGGGCATCGACACCACTCTTGCCGAGCAAATCAAGGCCTGCCGTACCGCCTGTAAAAAGGGACTGGAGAAACGCCTGCGCACGTTCTCTGACGAATCGGTGCAGGTGCTGGACGATCTTTCCCAGTCTGCGGCCGGAACCAGAGGCCTGATTGCGCTGGTGCGCCAGTTTGGGGAAAATTACAACCGCGCCAAGCGAAGCCGCCGCTGTGTCGACTTTGGGGATCTGGAGCACAAGACGCTGGATCTTCTGCTGGGAACCTCCCGCAGCGGTCCGACGGCAGCATCAAAGGAAATTGCACAGCGCTTCCGCGAAATCATGGTGGATGAATATCAGGACTCCAACGGGGTGCAGGATGCGATCTTCATGACATTGACCGGACAGAAGCAGAACTGCTTCATGGTTGGTGATGTCAAGCAGTCTATTTACCAGTTCCGTCTGGCTGACCCCGGAATCTTCCTGCAAAAATACCATAGCTATGTCCATGCAGCCAGCGCCGTACCGGCGCAGGGAAGAAAAATTCTGCTCAACGCCAATTTCCGCTCCGGCGGGGAAGTGGTGGCCGCAGTCAATGATGTATTCTGCGACTGCATGAGTCCGGCGGTGGGCGGCCTTGTGTATGGCGAGGATGAAATGCTCAAAGAGGGAATTCCCCACATTCCGCTGCCTGAGCCGGCAGTGGAACTGTATGCAGTGGATGTGAAAGAGGATACATACGATGAGGAATCCTCTTTCGTTGCATTGCGGGTGGCACAGCTTCTGGATGGCACCCATTTTGTTCGTGACGGAGAAAATCTGCGACCCATCCGTGAAGAGGATATTGTGATCCTGCTGCGTTCTCCCGGCAGTGTGGGAGGCCATTTCCAGCGGGCATTGGAAGAGCGGGGAATTCGATGTACCAGCGGTGGCGGCGGTGATCTGTTACAGACACAGGAGATTGCCGTGCTTCGCTCCCTGCTGCAGACCATTGCCAACCCCCAGCAGGACATTCCCCTGATTGCCACACTGGCAAGTCCTGTATTCGGCTTCACAGCGGACGATCTGGCGGCGTTTCGTGGAAAGCAAAAACGCAGCAGTGTCTATGATGCACTCTGTGCCGACGGCGATCCCAAATCCGCAGCGTTTCTGGAAACCCTTGCGCTTTTGCGCCGGGAAGCACGGATGAACACCCTGGCACAACTGATCGAAAAGATATTCAGCCTGACCCGCATGGACAGCATCTTTGCCGCCATGGAAAATGGTGAAACAAAGCGGGAGAATCTTCAGGCATTTTATAAACTGGCATCTGACTTTGAATCCACCTCCCACCGGGAATTGAGCCAGTTTTTGGAACATCTGGAAGCATTGGAGGAAAAGGGTCTCATAGCTGCTACGGAACCTACCGGCGGCTGCGTCACGGTCATGAGCATCCACAAGTCAAAGGGTCTGGAATTTCCCGTGGTATTCCTGTGCGGCCTTGCCAGAGAATTCAACCGTGAAAGTTTGCGCGCGCAGGTTCTTTGCGATAAAGAATTGGGACTGGGTCTATCCGTGGCAGACACGGTCAACCGGATCCGCTATCCCGCCATTTCCAAGCGGGCGATCGTTGCAAAAACGGCATCAGAAAGCCTGTCGGAGGAAATGCGGGTGCTGTATGTTGCCATGACCCGCCCGAAGGATCGTTTGATCATGACCTATGCGTCGAAGAATCTGCAAGGCGATCTTCAGGAACTGGCGCTGCGCCATGATCTCGGCGGCGCGCAGCAACTGACAAAGGATGCCGTATGTCCAGGTGAATGGGTGCTCCTGAGTGCATTGAACCGCACAGAAGCGGGTCAACTTCATGCACTCGGCGGAAAGCCTGCTGAAACCAGAGTGTCCGGTCATCCATGGCTGATCCGTGTGGTAGAAGCACCACACCCTGATGGAAGGTCAGCGGAAGCAGTTTCAGAGAAACGAAAGCTTCCGGCATCGACCATTGAAAAGCTGCACGATGCATTGGCGTTTCGTTACCGGCATGATGCAGCCACCATGGCACCGTCTAAAATGACAGCAACCCAGCGAAAAGGCAGGCTCAAGGATCAGGAGGCATCTGAAAATACACAGGAGCATCAGACCTCCCGTTCCTGGCGAAGACCTGCCTTTGCAGCGCAGAAGATTGCGGGAAAGACCTACGGCAGTGCCATCCATGCGGTTATGCAGTACATCCGTTACGAGGATTGTACCGATGCGGCGGGTGTTGAAGCACAGATCAGAGAATTGGCCGACCGTGGCTTCATTACAGCAGAAGCTGCCGCCATGGCAGACAGAACGCAGATTGCCGCTTTCTTCCAGACGGAAATTGGTAAAAAGCTGCGCAGCGGCACAGATTATGTGCGGGAGTTCAAGTTCTCCATCCTCGATGATGCGCAGAATTATGCAGACGGACTGCAGGGTGAGCAGATTTTGCTTCAAGGTGTGGTCGACTGTGCCATGATCGAAGAAGACGGTATCACCATCATCGATTTCAAGACTGATTATGTGACGGAGGAAACGCTTCCCGGCCTTACGGAGCATTACCGTATTCAGGTGCAGACCTATGCACAGGCCATGCAGCGCATTTATCAAAAGCCGGTCAAGGCATCCTGCCTGTATTTCTTCAGATTAAATCGGTTTATTTCTGTATAAGTAAGATCCGGCACCTCATCGGGTGCCGGATGCTTGTTTAGCGGTTGTTCTGGTTCTGGTTGTTCTGATTCTGGTTGTTGTTCTGGTTGCGGTTCTGATTGTTATTCTGGTTGTTGTTCTGGTTACGGTTCTGGTTATTCATAATAGATCCTCCAAAATTTGTACTCACGGCTTTTGCCGCCTCCATAGTGTAACCAGAATTTCAGCTTTTATCCTTCGCCTTGAAAATCAGTCCGGCAAGCAGTCCTGCGGTGATGGCAGCGGCAATACCACCGGCACAGGCCTTCAGTCCGCCGGTAAAAATCCCAAGAAATCCGTCCTCCTGCACAGCCTCCTTGACACCCTTGGCCAGATTATATCCGAATCCGGTCAAAGGTACACTCGCGCCCGCGCCTGCAAATTCCGCCAGCGGTTTGTAAAGACCGATAGCGCCCAGAAAAACGCCGATCACCACATAGCTGACCAGTATTCGAGCAGGTGTCAGCTTTGTTTTGTCAATGAGGATTTGGCCGATCAGGCACAGCGCTCCGCCGACCAGAAATGCTTTGATATAGTCCATCTTAGTCCCTCCCCGTAATGATGGAAACTGCGTGACTCACACCGGGAATCGGAAGCCCCTGCTGCGTTGAGGTAGGGGAGAGCAGTGCACCCGTGCCACAGAATAGGATGCGTTTTAATTTTCCATCATTGAGTTTGTTCAGAAGCTCGCCGCACAGGGTAATGGCGCTGCATCCGCAGCCGGAACCTCCGGCGTGAACGTCCTGAACGGTGTTGTCAAAAACCAGCGTGCCGCAATCGGTCAGCTTTCCTCCCAGTGGCAGATGCTTGCGTTTGCCCAGTTCCAGCAGCATTTCCTTTCCGAGCTGACCCAGATCACCGGTGACGATCAGGTCGAAATCCTCCGGTTTTCGCCCCAAATCCTCCATATGCGCCTGTATGGTGTCAAATGCAGCCGGGGCGATTGTCAAGTATAGACCATAAAGTACCGGAAAAAGGAAGCTGCAGGGAGAATTTTTGAGTTTTGATACATTTCATCTGAAACAACTGATATACTGTTAACCAGCATATTTCTCAGGTGCTTTTCCACAAGCAGCAGGAATCGAGTTGGTGGTAGGGGAGGTTGGATGATGAAAACAGGCAGCTAGTTAAAAAATACAATAAAATATTTTGCAGATTATTGTTGAATAACCATTCTTTTTGCCGGTTCCTGTAATTTGCAGCGGCACGGTGCTGAATCACGGCGAACGAATCCTGTGGACAAGCGCCTGAAAATATGCAATAATCAGGATAAAGGAAGAAAGAAATGTCAAACAGAAAAGAAGAAACCTTGTATCATGCGATGTTTTTGGCGCAGCATTTAAATAAATGCGATCTCAAGGATGGACTGGTGTATATCCTCTTCGAACTGGATGTGGATAAGGGTCGGCTCGGCTACCACTACGTCAAAGATGCCATTTTACTGTTTCATAAGGACCCGATACATACCCTGTTATCCGGAATCTATCAGAAAGTTGCTGAGAACATCGATCCGTTTATCAATTCTGAGTATATTGAGAAGAACATACGCGATGTGATCGGCAAGTCCTACCGGGACTGCGAGCCCGAGATCTGGGCCTACTATTTCCCTGAAAAAGCAGGCAGAAAGCCGAGTAAACCCAATAACTACAAATTTATTTCCAATATTTCCGCATTTATGGAATTGTGGCAGGCATGCTGTAAGGAGGCCAGTTATGAAATTTGATAATGTAGCTGTTCTCCGGGAAAATCTGGAGCAGATGGAGACACAGCAGCTCGATGAAATGCTCCATATGCAATTGCGAAAAGACCAGCCGGACGGCCAGTTGATCCGCATGATCGGCAGCGTTCTGAGAGAGCGGGAACGTGACAGGCAGCCTGAAATCACACCCGAAATTCAGAAAGCCTGGGAACGGTATCAGAAATTAACGCAGCCGCCCACAAGAAAACCAAAATCTATGAGAAGTACGCTGGTAAAGGCAGCATCCATCATACTGGTTTTGCTTATCTTGGCGGCGCTTCTGCCCAGGGAAGCGGAAGCGGAGAGCTTCTTTGACAGGTTCATTGCATGGACTTCCGATGTGTTCTCCCTGCTCAGTCCCGTTGAAAAGGGAAAGCAACAGGATATATACGAGTTCCGAACGGACAACCCCGGCTTGCAGGAGGTCTACGACAAGGTCACCGAACTGGGCGTGACAATCCCGGTTGTTCCCTCGTGGTTTCTTGATGGGTATGTATTAAAATCGTGTAAAATAACCGAAACTCCAACGAAAACGTACATGTCAGTTGTGTTTACAAACGGAGAATTAGATGCTGTTTATGAACTGAACGTATACAATGGTAATCTTACTTCTGCATACACGAAAGATGAAAATATTGTTCGTATACTTGAAATGAACAATATTGAGCATACCCTGATGCACAACAAGGATTTGTTGCTTGCGGTGTGGGAAATAGAAAACATAGAATGTGCTATCAACATAGATTGTGAAGAGGACGAATTGAATCGGATTCTCAAATCAATCTATACGATGGAGGAGAACTAGAATGAAACGTTTTCTTCGATGCACCTGTCTGGTTTTAGTGATGTCTATGCTTTTGGCAGTACCGGCTTTTGCTGCTGGGACTATGGACTCCAGAGCCAGCAGTTATTTTATGAGAAGCAGTGTTTATCTGTGCAATGTATCAGGAAACTCATTCGAAGCGTGGTTTGATGTGACCGGTACCGGCACCATGGATCTGATCGGCGCGGAATTCATCAAGATTCAGCGGTCTTCCGATAATTCCAACTGGACGACGGTAAAAACCTTCTCCAGAAGCAGCAATTCTAGCTTAGTTGACACAGATACGGTTACCCATGCAGCTGGTGTCAGCTATACCGGAAGCAGGGGCTACTACTACCGCGCCTACGTCCAGCTCTATGCCGAAAAGGGCATCGGCTGCGGCTACTGGGACCGCTATAGCGCTTCTATTTACATCCCAACTAATTAACGCATTTCTGACCCCGGCCTGAGGATTCAGGCCACACAATTCGCATCCTCTTGGCAATCTATTTTACCCCTCCCATCCGGGAGGGGTATTTTTTATGAACTCAGCAACGGTCGCAATGAACTGCTTGGGTGTCGGCGGCTGCACCGCCCCGGGAAAGAATTCTTCCCAAATCTCCCGGCTGCCCTGTTCCCACGCAACCTGTATGACCACCCGCACCGCATGCTCCACCGCTTTCCATGAAGAAGCGCCGCAATAGTCAGCAACAAACGGATATAGCTCCTTCGTCAGGCTCAGGCTGCTGTCTACCGAAAAGCAGCAGATCAGCAGAACAAGATACTTGTACCCAATGCGGTAAACGGGGAACCGCAATCTGCGCAGCACAATACACACAGACCTCCGAAACCACTCCAACTGTGTCTCTTGTATGGTGATCATGTGCAAAACCTCATTTCTTTATTTTTCCAAAACCACCATAACATGAATACCAAAACAAAATCAACGTACAAAAATCGACATTTTTCGACCTCTGAAATATACTGGCATGGTATTCTTTCAAATCATACTTTGCGGCATTGCCGCTTGGACTTAGTCCAACTGGGGCATGGGGTGAGCAATCCCGAAATACGGCAAGCGTGTCCCGCGTAGCCAATGCTTGCGACCCCCTAAAAACGCGATTTGCGATTGCAGATTATGGCTTGTTTGCTTTATTTAACACCAGATGCATAACAGCAAAAATGAATGTTGAGAGTATTCCAACTACAAGATTTTTAAACGTGAAATGTGAAAAATATTGACAAAGATCAAAATGAGGTGTATTATAACGAATATTGAACATAACGGCCAGAGAAAAAATGCTTACTCGTTCAGAATACGCACATATAGTGAAAGGATGAAATATTAATGAGTGGATTGCTTCGTAAACAGTTTGATGTCCTAACATGCATCGATCTGTATGGTTCCGATATGAGTCAGCGTGTGATTGCTGAGATTACAGGTATGTCTGTGGGTTCTGTGAATCGTACAATTGCCGATTTGACCGAACAAGGATTATTGATGGATAAAAAACTGACTCCTGGGGCTTATGATAGACTTGAACCCTATCGCGTAAAGCGAGCTGTTTTTATCGCTGCAGGATTTGGATCCCGATTGGTACCAATTACGCTGAATACACCTAAACCTTTGGTTAGGGTGAATGGGCAACGGATGATTGATACACAGTTAGATGCAGTGATTGCAGCAGGAATTGAAGAAATTTATATTGTTAGGGGTTATCTGGGTGAACAATTTGATCAGCTACTTTATAAGTATCCTATGATCCGCTTTATTGACAACCCTTCTTACAATGAGGCAAACAACATTTCCTCTGCCATGTATGCCCGACACTTGCTACAGAATGCCTATGTGATGGAAGCGGATCTGGTGTTGTACAATCCCAAAGTGATTACCAAATATCAGTACACTTCCAACTATTTGGGTGTACCAGTGGAGAAGACCGATGACTGGTGTTTCAAGACCACTAAGAACCGCATAATTACAGCTCTAATGCAAGGTGGTGTGGACTGCTATCATGAGTTCGGTATTTCTTATTGGAATGCTGAGGACGGTGCAAAGCTTTGTGAGGATATTAAGAAGGTGTACGAGATGCCTGGCGGAAAGGAACGTTACTGGGATCAGGCTCCCCTGGAGTTCTGTAAGGAGAATTATCGTGTCGAGGTACGCTGTTGCACGTTTGATGATGTGATTGAGATTGATTCTTATTCAGACTTAAAGAAATTGGATAGAACCTATCGATAGGAAAAGGAGAAGTTATTATGAAGAAAAAATTGATTTATGTACTGGCCATGCTGTTGATGCTTAGTACAATTTTGTGCGGTTGCGGTGGTGGCAAAGAGTCTGTTCTGATTTACACCAGCGTAGAAGACTATGTGGTGGAGGATATGAATGCCCGCCTGAGCGAGCAGTTCCCCGATTATGACATCACTGTGGAGTATGTATCCACTGGCAATCATGCAGCAAAGCTGCTGGCAGAGGGAACCAATACTGAATGTGATATCACCTATGATCTGGAATATGGTTATATGGAGCAGCTTGCAAATGCCGGTGTTCTGGCAGACCTCTCCGCCTATGACAAGAGCATCTACATGGACGATACCGTTGTCAGCGACAATTACCTGATTCAGTGCCGTGTAGGTGGCGCCATTATCCTGAACACCGAACTGCTGGCCCAGAAGGGTCTGGCAGAGCCCACCTGCTATGAGGACCTGCTCAAGAGCGAGTACGCCGGCATGATCTCCATGGCAAACCCCAAGTCCTCCGGCACTGGCTATATGTTCCTGAAGAGCCTGGTCAATGCGTGGGGTGAGGAGAAGGCTTTCGCCTATTTTGACGCACTGACTCCCAATGTGCTGCAATACACTTCCTCTGGCTCCGGCCCTGTCAACGCTCTGCTCCAGAGTGAGGCTGCCATCGGCTTCGGTATGACCTCCCACGCCGTGACCCAGATCAACGAAGGCGCGCCCCTGAAGGTTATTTTCTTCAGCGAAGGTTCTCCCTTCACCCTCTATGGTCAGGGCATGATCGCCGGTAAGGAGACCCGTCAGTGCGTCAAGGAGATCTTCGATTTCCTGGTGAACACTTACAGCTACGAGCTCAACGAGAAGTTCTTCCCCGAGCAGATGTTCAAGGATGTGGTCTACAGCGTGGAGAACTATCCCCAGAATATCGTCTACAGCGATATGAGCGGCAATACCATCGAGGAGAAGACCCGTCTGCTGGAAATGTGGAAGTACTGATTTTCTCCCATAAACGAAATTGAGGTATCGATATGGATAACATCAAACTGATCGTTCGCGATCTTGAAATGGAGTTTGACAGAAAGGTCACGCTCAATAAGGTAAATTTCGAGGTTCGGGACGGAGAATTCCTCTCCATTCTGGGTCCCTCCGGCTGCGGCAAGACCACCATTTTGCGAATTCTCATTGGCCTGCTGAAGCCTGTTGGTGGCAGTGTGGAGAAGAACGGTGTGGATATTACCCATATTTCTCCTGCGGAGCGCCGTATGGGCATCGTATTCCAGAATTACGCGCTGTTTGAGAATATGACAGTACTGCAGAATGTGGAATACGCTCTGAAGATCCGCAAGGAGAACAAAACCAAAGAGGCAAGACAGGAGATCCGCCGCAAAGCCATGGCGGTGATTGAGAATATGGGCCTTTCCGAGCATGTGGACAAGCTGCCCACAATGCTCTCCGGCGGTCAGCAACAGCGTGTGGCCATTGCCAGAACGTTGATCCTGAACCCCGATGTAATCCTCTTTGACGAGCCCATGTCCGCGCTGGATGTGGCGACCCGTCTGTCCCTGCGTGCTGAGTTGAAGCGGATCCAGAAGGAATTCGGCACCACCATGATCTACATTACCCATGACCAGGAGGAGGCCTTTGCCATGTCCGACCGGATCATGGTCATGCGTGAGGCCAATATTGTTCAGCTGGATACACCAGAAAACATTATCGGTAATCCGGCGGACGACTATGTGAAGGAATTTGTACTGCAGAATCTGCAGACGAAAATCGATTCTCTGATGAAGTATGTGAGGGTATGAGCATGAAGCATGCACCCAATAACACAATGAAAAAGCCCATTGGACTGGGCAAAGCGGATACCGTCAGATTGGTTCTTGCGCTGATCTTTATCTCCGCTGTGTTCATTCCTCTGATCCGGATGTTTGCTTACATGGATAGGGACAGCATCCGCAGAGTTGTCAGCTCTCCGAACTTTTTTACAGCCGTAACCAATTCCATTGTTTCAGCCGTGCTGGCTACCGTGGTTACGGTGATCGTAGCCTTTGCTCTGACCTTTTCAGTACAGCGTACCAATATCCGGCTCAAGGGTATTTTCGAGGTAATCTTTGTCCTGCCTATGCTGATTCCCTCCATCTCCTGCGGTATGGGTCTGGTCATTCTCCTAGGTAACAACGGACTGCTGACCCGCTTTCTGCAGCTAAAGAGCAGTATTTACGGTTTGCACGGCATCGTGATAGGCTCTGTGCTCTATGCTTTCCCAGTGGCCTATCTGATGCTTGCGGATGTTCTTCGATATGAAGACGGATCTCCTTACGAGGCGGCTCAGGTGCTGGGTATCCCAAAGTGGCGTCAGTTTGTTTCTATTACGCTGCCGTATCTGCGCAAGCCTCTGATCAGTGTAGTCTTCTCTGTGTTTACTATGATCATTACCGACTACGGCGTGCCGCTGATGGTGGGCGGAAAGTATACCACTATTGCCACGGTTATGTATCAGGAGGTTATCGGCCAGCTGGACTTCGGTAAGGGTGCAGTGTACGGCACTCTGCTGCTGATCCCTGCGGTTATCGCCTTTGTGATCGACCTTCTGAATAAAGATTCCGCCAAGTCTGGTTTTGTCACCAAGTCCTGCACCCAGTCCAACAGTGCCGTGTCGAAGTCCGGTGCCTATATCTGTTGCATCACGGTGTCCGTAGCTACGTTGCTGCCAGTTATTGCCTTTGTTCTCCTTGCATTTACCGTGGACTACCCCAATAATCTGTCCTTCTCTTTGGTAAATCTGAGCAAGGCTTTTAAGCTGAAGGCGGGGAATTATCTGTTAAATTCTATTCTCATTGCAACTTTTACGGCCATTGCCGGTGTGGGTATTTCCTTTATGACTGCCTATATGTCTGCAAGAATGAAATCCTCCACATCCCGCTTTCTCCATCTGTCTGCCATGACCTCTGCTGCCATTCCTGGTGTGGTTCTGGGTCTTTCTTATGTGTTGACTTTTAACCGTACACCGATTTACGGTACGATTCTGATTCTGGTGGCTGTCAACATCATCCACTTTATCGCGTCTCCGTATCTGATGATGTACAACTCCCTGTCCAAGATCAATGAAAACTTAGAGGGTGTTGCCCACACCATGGGTATCAAGCGATCCTATATGATTCGGGATGTGTTTATCCCTCAGTGTAAGTACACACTGCTCGAAATGTTCTCCTATTTCTTTGTGAACTGCATGATGACCATTTCTGCTGTGTCCTTCCTTGCAACCACAGCTAATAAGCCTGTCTCGCTGATGATCAATCAGTTCGAGGCACAGATGCAGTTAGAGTGCGCGGCAGTTGTATCTCTGATGATATTGATTGCCAATCTAATGATCAAGGGTACTATCTATATCATTAAGAAGCGTAATAGATAGCCGCACAGCAATGCTGTGCGGCTTTTGCATAGAAAGATAAGAGCGCCTCATTCTGAGGTCAGCATCATTTATCTAAATTAATGGCATCGAGGATGTAAGTGATCAGATATTCCGTAGATTTGTTGGCACCTGTTTCACTCAGGTGCTGGTAATCAAGAAAGTCAACCGCATAGTCATACTGGATTACTTCTTCCAGATCGATGAATTTGACATTATGCTCAGCACAGATCTGGCGCAGATGATTGAGCTTTCGGAGTTCATTTTCGGTAGAGATATAGGGAGAACGGTAGAAGATCAATTCTACATCATGTTTTTTACACAAGATGATGATTTTCTCCAGATATTTTACAATATCTGGTTCAATTTCAAGAAACTCATCTGAATCAATATGATTCTGATAGATCGGGTAATCCAGAATCTCCTTGGATGGATTTAGTTTGAATCCATTGTAGGCAAGACGGGAGGTCATTTCAGAGTTGTTGTAATTGGAACTATGCGGTTTGGTGCCTTCAAAGGAATAGTCAAAATCAATATCCAGAAGTGCTTCGTCCATGATTCGGTCTTTGTAGGATGCAATGGGGAAATTCATCTCCAGCATATCTACCCAGTTCTCGTAATCCTGAATCACCTCCAGTTTCTCCAGAGAGATGGGAAGTCGCTCCAAATTAACAGGCAAATAGTAACCCAAAATTTTTTCTGTGGTATCATAGGTCTCGTAGGGATTAATGCCCCATATTTCCACAAAGGCAATCTTTGGTGCGTATTCCTTGAACTGCTCATACATACGTACATAGGTCGTGGGGATGATTTCACCAGCGTTTCCGTAGATGAAAGACTCCACTCCAGTCTGTTTTTCCAGAAATATCGGATTAAAGGAGGTATAGCTATGGCAGGAACCATAGATATGTACGTCAAAGTCTTTTGGATTGTATTCCAAATATTTCTCCAAAATGTAGTAGCGGTTGGTTGCTTTGGGAACCAGGATGTCACTGATTCTTCCTATAAGAAGCAGGGTCAGCAGACAGAAAATCATACAGGAAAATGCTTTCTTCATCAGAAACCTCCGTACATAAAGCTGCTCATGTCATAGCCGCTTCCATAAACGCCAAACAGTAGAACTTCAAAAATCATCATCAGATATACCGTCCAGCGGATCAGGAAGTGCTGTTTGGTGATACCTACGATCACATCTTCTTGCTTGTTTGTAGTGAGTTCGGCAATTAGTAGAATACAGATATTGACAATTAGTAGGCCAAAGTAATTTTGGTTGACACCGAAAGTGTACAAAGTACCGTCAAAGAGTTTGTGCATATCTGCCTGGGAGATCATATAGCATACATATCGCAGACCGGAGGCTAGACCTTTGGAACGGAAAAAAATCCATGCGAAAGTGACCAGATTAAAGGTAATCAGAGTCTGATAGATCCGTTCACTGAGGGATCCTTCTTCTATACCAATTTTATGCTTGACCCAACTTCGCAGGGGAAGTGTGTGCTGGCCGATGATTTGATATATAGCATGTAGTGCACCCCAGAGCAGGAAGTGGAAGCCGGCACCGTGCCATAGGCCACTGATCAGAAAGGTGATCATCAGATTGTAATGCTTACGCAGCACGCCTCTCCGATTACCGCCTAAGGGAATGTAGACATAATCCTTCAACCATCCACTCAAAGACATGTGCCATTTACCCCAGAATTCCTTGATGGAACGGGAGAGATAGGGGCGGTTGAAGTTGTGTACCAAATTAACACCGAACAGTCCGCTGACCCCTCTACAGATGTCCACACATCCAGAAAAATCGGTGTAAAGCTGAAAAGCATAGCCCACAGCCGCAATATACAGAATAACACCCCGCAGTTCCAGATAATTTCTAAAACAGGCGTTAACAAAGATGCCAAGGCGGTCAGCAATAACCATCTTTTTCACAAGACCAATCAGGATCAGTAGCATACTGTCTCGGACTGATTCAAATGTAAAGGGCTTTTTATTCAACAGAGAGGGCATTAGCATGCTATACCGGGAGATAGGACCCTGCACGATGGCAGGGAACCAGGACAGGAACAGCAGATATTTTCCAAAGCATACTTCCGACGCTGTTTTTTCTTTATAGACATCCAACAAATACCCTACTCCCTGCAGAGTGAAATAAGAAATACCTACAGGCACCAGAAACCCTGATTGAGGTGGCGTGAAAGAAATACCAAGAATATCAAGGCAGCGGCTGATGGTACTCAGTACCCAAGGCACCTCTTTGATAGCAAACCAGACAGCTATATTCAAGCCAATACATCCAGTCAGAACCCATTTACTTTTCCTCTTTGCCAGCAGTTGGGCACCGAAGAAAGTTGTCAGCGCTGTAAACAGAAGGAAGGGGACATAATTAAGAGAAAAACATCCGTAGAATACTAAACTGCCGATTAGCAGGAGAATCCATCGTATCTTTTTTGGTAACAGATAATATATAATCAGAAGCAATGCGGTACATGCCGCAAAGTTAAGGGACAAATAACTCACGTCTACCTCCATGGTTAGTGTTTCTTTCGACAATTTCGGCAGTTACCACATAATTTACATTATGTGGTAACCATCAATAAAAATATGAAATAATTGAGTTAATATTATAGTATTTGTCTAAAATTGTCAATAAAAAGATACTTTCTGACAGAGGAAATGTTCTAAAGCAAGGCAGCATTTGTTTACTTCTTTCCAACTGTATGTGTTTACCTTTCTTACGTAGTACATATATCTAAGATTAGTGTTTCATGTTACCACATAATGTAAATTATGTGGTTTTTATATTACAAGACCCAGAGACTCCAATGTTTGATTGTGTTCTGTTCCGGTGTCCATAATATAGATTCGGGTGGTCTCGATGCACCCATGACCCAGTACATCCGCAAGCTTGCAGATATCATTGTCTGTGCGGTAGAAGGTTCGGGCGAAGAGTTTGCGCAGATTATGGGGATATATCTTTGCTCTGTCCACGTTGGCTTTCTCACATAGCCCTTTCATCTGGGACCAGATGTTACTTCGATCCAGAGGATTTTTGCTACGTGTCACGAAGATGCAGCCATTACTGATGCTTTCTTTCTGCGCGTAATTCAGAAGAAGTTGCCGAAGACTTTCCGGTATCAATACTTTTCGTAATTTACCCTTACAATTAACGTTAATGCATCTGTTCTTTACTGATTCTACTGTAAAATACTGTAGCTCCGAAACCCGGATACCGGTTGCACCGAGAGTCTGGATTACAAGTTGTAGCTGTGGCCGATCTTGTGCTGCTGCAATTAGTCGTAAGTATTCCTCTTTACTAAGCGCTGTTTCTTTTGTGCAGAATAGTTGTCGCTGATACCGAATATTCTTTACTCGACAGTCATTCCATCCGAGAAGATTCAGCAGACTATTCAAGCCTGCAAGCATGGAATTGATGGAACATGCTGTGTAGCCACATTGGAGAAGATGTGCTTTATAGTCAATAACAAGAGTTTTGGTTATCTCTCTATTACCGGCAAAATCCAGAAATGTCTGCGCATCGCGCATATATTTTTGAATTGTGGCCGGGCTTTTTTCTTCTGAAATTAGTTGGGCATGCAGTGTGCAAAGGTGGTCAGCGGTAATGATTCTTGTGGACATGATGATACCTCCCTTTATAAGTTTGTTTCAATCGGTAAATGAACTGTTTTGTAGGTGCTTGAGCTGGAGGATAATTGAGCTTGATTTTATGTATAGTTGATAGTATAATTACCATGGCTAATAGTTAGTTTAGTGTGTATATTGGTAAAAGAGACGCTCATAGTGGGGTATACTGGAGGACAAAAATAATATGAAGAATAATTTAAAAAAAGAAAACTACAAAGGAGTCTACAACTGCTATGTTAAGCGTATCGTTGATTTGGTATTTGCACTGATTTTTTGTGTGATTTTGCTTCCGGTCTATTTGATCATCGGTATTGCTGTGGCACTTGAAGATGGTTTCCCTGTGCTGTATACCCCTCAGCGAGGTGGCTATCGGGGTAAGACCTTCCGGATCTTTAAGTACCGAACCATGGTAAAGAATGCCGATCAGATCGGTGGAGGTACCACTGCGTTGAATGATCCCAGAATCACAAAAATCGGCAATCTCCTCAGAAAAACCAAACTGGATGAAGTTCCTCAGCTGTTCAATATTATTGCAGGTACGATGAGTTTCATTGGTCCCCGACCCGAGCTGCTTCACTATACTACTCAGTATTCCGGTGATGAGAAGCTTATTTTGGAGGTTAGACCTGGCATCACCGATTTTAGTTCCATCGAATTTATCAATTTGGACGAAATTGTCGGTGCAGGAAATGCGGATGAGATGTACGAAAAGTATGTACTTAAGCGCAAGAATGAGCTTCGTATTCGCTATGCCCGGGAAGTTTCCATGAAGACAGATCTGATTCTATTCTTCAAGACCGTGTTCTATGTGCTGAAAAAAGCGCTGAAGTTTATTACAAAGAAGGCCAACTGATTTGATTTAACGGTAAAGAAAGGGAAATAGAATGGAATATATCCAACTGAAGAATTCTGAACTACAGGTATCACGTTTCTGCATGGGAGGCTGTCCAATGGGTGGCTACGGTTGGGGTGATGTGCAGAATACCGAGTTGATCGATGCCGTCCATCAGGCATTGGAGCAGGGTGTGAATTTCTTTGACACGGCAGATACCTACGGTCTGGGCGAGTCGGAAAAGACACTGGCAGCCGGTCTGGGCAGCTACCGTAAGGATGTGGTGATCGCATCCAAGTTTGGCGTGCGTACCGGCGGAGGCAAGACGGTCTACGACAATTCTCCCGGTTATATTCAGGAGGCGCTGGAAAACAGCCTGCGCCGGCTGAATACAGATTATGTGGATATTTATATCATCCATTACCGGGATGGTGTGACGCCGATCTGCGATGTGGTGGGTAAGCTGGAGGAGCTGAAGCAACAGGGTAAGATCCGCTATTTTGGCCTATCCAATATTCATATTGACACCATGGAGGAGCTGCTGCCCTACAAGGGTAAGTTTGTCAGCTGTCAGGACGAGTTCTCTCTGGCTTGCAGAAAGTTTGAAAAGGACTTGCTTGCGGTGCAGAAGGAACTGGAGGCCTCGCCTATGACCTGGGGCAGCCTCGGTCAGGGTATCCTCACCGGAAAATATACCTGTGAGAATGTAAACTTCGGCAGCAACGACCGCCGCAGCCGGGATATCTATGTGAATTTCCATGGGGAAAAGCTGGAGCAGAATCTGAAGATCGTGGATGTGCTGCGGGAAATCGCCCGAGAGCGGGGTAAGAGCGTCGCCGCTTGTGCGATTCGCTATATTCTGGATTACCTGCCGGAATCTGTCGTTCTGGCAGGCGTGAAGCGTCCGGCTCAGCTCCACTCCAATCTGGAGGCAATGGATTGGCAGATGACACAGGAAGAATTGAGTGTTCTGGAACAGATTTCCAGATAACCGGGAGGATAGAGTATGACCAGTGAACAGCTTGCGTGGCGCATTCGCCGCCACGGCGTTGAAATGACCCATTTGTCCGGCGGCAGCCATCTGGGTGCCATTTTGTCTGTAGCGGACATCGTGGCGGTGCTGTATGCCGAGGAACTGAAATTTGATGTAAATAACCCTAAGTGGGAGGATAGAGATCGCTTTATCCTCAGCAAGGGTCATGCCGGTGCATCCATCTATGCAGCTCTGGCAGAAAGCGGCTTCTTCCCCGTGGAGGAGCTGAAGACCCACTATGCCAACGGCAGCCGTTTGTCCGGCCATGTGTCCCATCATCTGCCTGGCGTGGATTTCTCCACCGGCTCTCTGGGTCACGGCTTGTCTGCCGGTACCGGTATGGCCTATGCTGCCAAGAAGGATGGCAAGGACCATCGGGTATTTGTGGTGCTGGGCGACGGTGAGTGCAACGAGGGCTCTGTCTGGGAGGCAGCCATGTTTGCCAACCATTTCCGGCTGAGCAATCTGGTGGCCATTGTGGATCATAACCATATGCAGAGCCTGGATTTTAACGAGAATACCATCGAACTGGAGGACTTCGGTGCCAAGTGGCGGGCCTTCGGCTGGAATGTCATCGAGATCGACGGCAATGACCATGTTCAACTGCGCTCTGCCTTGGCCCAGACCCGGGGCAACCGCACTGCCGAGCCCCATAAGCCCACGGTGATCATCGCCAATACCATCAAGGGCTGCGGCATATCCTTTATGCGCAACGATATTCTGTGGCACTATCGCTTCCCCCATGACGGCTGGGAATACGATACCGCAGTGACGGAGCTGCACAATGCAAAGCCCGAGGGCGTGGAAGATCCCTATACCCCGAGTGGCATCGAAAATCCCGTGTTGCCTACGGAAAAGGATGACATCAACAACGATCACACCTTCTCTTACACCTGGAATACCACCTACCCTGAGAAGATGCGTAGAGTAGTGGCTGCATCCGGCAGCGCAGAAAGGGTGAAGAACGTATGAGAGATACCTTTGTGAGAACCGCGGTGGAACTGGCCAAGAAGGATAAGAATATTGAGCTGATTACCGGTGACCTGGGCTTTGGTGTGCTGAAGCCCTTCTGGGAGCAGTGCCCCGATCAGTTTACCAATGCCGGTATTGCAGAACAGAATATGACCGCTGTGGCGGCAGGTATGGCGCTGAGCGGAAAGACGGTATTTACTTACTCCATCGGTAATTTTCCCACACTGCGATGTCTGGAGCAGATTAGAAATGATTGTGCTTACCATGATGCAAATGTAAAGGTAGTTTGCGTCGGTGGCGGTTTTGTATATGGATCTCTAGGCATGAGTCATCATGCTACGGAAGATCTTGCAATTATGCGTGCGCTGCCTGGTGTAGTTGTTATGGCACCCGGTGATTTGGTGGAAGCTGAAGAAGCCACAAAGGCAATTGCTAACTATCCTGGAACCTGCTATCTGCGGCTAGGACGCGGTGGCGAAAAGCGCATTCATGAAAAAATCGAGAACTTCCAGATCGGTAAGGCGATCAAGATTCATGATGGCGAGAAGGTAGCAATTTTTTCCACTGGTGCAATTTTGGAGGAAGTACAGAATGCCTACGATCTGCTATGCCAGCAGGGCTTGCATCCTGTTGTGTATACGTTCCCCACAGTCAAGCCGATTGACAAGGATGTGATTACCCGTTGCGCAAATGAATGCAATCTGATGGTCACTTGTGAGGAGCATAATGTCGTAGGTGGCTTTGGGACTGCCGTTGCGGAAGTGATGGCAGAGTTGCCTGGCTGCAAGGCCCGGCTGCTGCGGATCGGCATTGAGGACAATTACTGCACTGTGGTGGGCAGCCAGAAGTATCTGCGTGCTGCCTACGGCATTGATGCGGAAAGCATTGCAAGAAAGGTCCGTGAGGCGGTAAAATGAGTAATAACCCACAGATTGACAATACCTACGGCCTGGCCTCTCTGCAGGGCGAGCTGCTGGATATTATGAAATTCGTACACAGCTTCTGTGTGGAAAACGGGATCGTATACAGCCTTACCGGCGGCTCTTTGCTGGGTGCTATCCGGCACGGCGGTTTTATTCCCTGGGATGATGATTTTGACATCATGCTGGACAGAGCCAACTATGATAAATTCATCGATTGCGCCAGTTGCTACACCGGCACCGATTTTGTCATGGAGCCGGATCAGTGGGTCTACCGTGTCCGTAAGCATCATAAAGAAGGAACGGCATTTGTGCCTTGCATCGATCTGTTTGTTATGGATCGGGTACCGGAGGGAAAGCTGGCGAGCAAGCTGCAGGTGTTGCGGCTGCGGATCATTCAAGGCATGCTGCGGGATAACCATAAGAAGCAGAATTTCTCTCTGATTTACCGTCTTTGCATCGGTGTTACCGCGTTTATGGGTAAGTTCGTCAATAAGGAGAAACTTCTTGCCCGCTATGACCGACTGTGCCGCAAGGGTAATTCCGGTAATGCCAAGCAGTTGTCTATTCTCAATGACCGATTCAAGCTGCTGTCTCTACGCTATGATGATGACCTGATGGTAGAAGTAGAACTCCATGATTTTGAGGATACCCAGTTCTACATCACAAAGAAGTATCACGATTATCTCTATCTACAGTTCGGCGACTATATGCAGCTGCCTCCTGTAGAGGAAAGAATCCCCATGCACAGCGACTGAGAGGTGATACTATGGAAAAAGATCTGGATGTGATCCATGAAGAACTTCTGATTCTTTTGCAGAAGTTCCATGAGATATGTCTGAAACACGGCATCCAATATTCCCTTCATGGCGGCTCCCTTCTGGGCGCGGTTCGGGAGAAGGGCTTTATTCCCTGGGATGATGACGCGGATCTGTCCGTGACTCGTGCAGAATTTAATAAACTGCAGCAGGTTTTGCGTAATACGGATCTTGGATCGGAGTTCCGGTATGTTGAGGATGATCGATATACAAAATTTGTAATGAAACGGGAAGGAAAACCTCCTGTCTGGGCGGATATCTTCATCTATGACTATATTTCTTCGAATCCTGTGATCCGTAAGCTGAAGCTGTTGAGCAATTACTTCTTTGTGTTGTTTACCCGGTCAAAGGAGGCACAGGAACTGTCAAACCTGCATGGCCTGTACTCTGGAGTCAAGAAGTTTGGAATGAATGCCATTGTTACAGTCGGAAATTGGTTTCCCATGGCATTCCGGCTGAGACTTGCGACGAATAATATGCAGTGGTTTCCTGGGGACAGATCGTTGATCCATCGTGCCAATGACCAGTATGTGGGTATCCATAAAACAACGCCTGCCTATACAATGGAATCCTATGAGATTATTCCCTTTCTGGGTATTGAGGTAATGATTACAAAAAATCACCATGAGATTTTGGTATCCTGTTACGGCTCGGACTATATGACTCCCCGACGAGAGAAACCTGTCGAGATGCACGAGATTACATTGAAAGCAGAGCAGGATAAATTTTCAAGCGATTTTGAGGATCGTATTTGATCAGCAACAGATGGAGGAGTTTTATGAAAAGAATGCTGGAGAAAAAAAAGAACCCTTTGTTTGCTGTACTGATAACCTTCCTGCTTGGTTATTTTTTAATTTGTGATTTGGATATCCGCTATATTTATATTTATGCGTTGCTTGGTGTATTTTTGTGCATAAATATATTTACTGCGGGTATTTGGCGCCCCGGTGTGAAACTGGGGACAACGCTTCGTACAATTTGGAACCGGGTCACTCCTATCAAGATGTGTTTTTTCTTTATTGTGACGTTGATAACGATTCTGACTTTATTGCCTTCTTCCAATAAGTCTCATTTGACCATCTCGTTAATGATTTCTATGCTAATTTTTGCAGCATATTTGTTGTTCATGGAACCCGGAAAGGAAAGCATTCGCTGTGCTTTCTGCGCTATCCATGTGATGTCAATTCTGTTTACTTGTTACATTATTGTGGTCATGCTCTGGCCAGATCTTTTCTGGGAGAACATCTATCTTCATTTAAGTTCGGTTTCTCAGGAGCAGGCAGCACTGCTGATTCCGATGGGATATGGCGTTCCTCTTGGCGGATCATCCACATATACGGATTATATTCTCACGATTGCATTGCTTGTTAATCTCAGTGAGGTGTTTGTTGAGGGCATCCACAATAATCGGAAACGCTTCTGGTTTGTTGTTATTTCTTCTGCATTTTATGCCGCAGGTATTTTACTGATGGGACGCAGATCTGAAGTGCTGGCTATGGGCGTTGCAGGTTTGCTCATGCTGATTCTTCATGCTGCTCCTACCTGCAAAGGGGACACTTGGCGCAAGTTTTCTTCTCTGCTGATGATTTTTGTTCTGTTTGTGGTGATCCTTCTGCCTTTTGTGGCTGGCGGTTATATGCAGCGCTATTCCAAATTAATCGAAGCAATATTTCCTCAATATGTTTTGAACACAGAGGATAAAATGCAGGAAATCCCCATTGATGCAAATCAACTTACAAGCGGCCGTTTGATTCTGTGGAAACAGGCACTGCAACTGTTTAAGGAAAAACCTGTTTTCGGTATCGGCTGGGAACAGTTCATGACCCAGAATACCTACGAACATGAAGTGCATAATACGTATCTGCAATGGCTATGCGAGAGCGGAATTGTTGGCTTTATTTTACTTATGATTCCGACGATGCTTATGTATGCCATGACGATCAAACGGACGATCCGTTATCGCCGTAAAAATAGAGAGGTTCCTTTTGGCATTAAGCAGATGAATTTTGTCTCTCTGGGAATGCATACATTTTTGCTGGCTGTGAATCTGATTGATCCTGCATATTATCATTTGAATTACTTCTGCTTCTACGCGCTGGTTATTTGTCTTGAGGATACGGCCGGCCGTCTGGAACTGGAATCTACCGTAAGGAGCTAAAAACTATGTCCCAAAGACATTACTCAGAAGCGAATGAAGCGCTTCTTAATATTGATTTTCTTCCTCTGGAGAATCTGACCGGAAAGCTAATTTTTGTCACCGGTGGTACCGGGCTTGTGGGTTCCGGTCTGATCCGTGTCCTTCTGAGTGTGAACAGGGAAAACAATCTGGGTCTAATGGTATATGCGCTGGTGCGAAATGTGCAGAAGGCCAAAGATATGCTGCCCTCTGACAGTGCGTTGATCCTGATCAAAGGCGATTTGGAGCATCTGCCGGAAATCAATGTACCCATTGATTATGTAGTGCACAGCGCAAGTCCCACCGCAAGTAGCTTCTTTATGGAGCATCCTGTGCAGACCGTTAAGTCTGCTGTCTGCGGTACGATGAACATACTGGATATGGCAAGAGAAAAGCAGGTCAGCAGCTTTGTTTACCTGTCCAGCATGGAGGTCTACGGCGAAAATGATACGGATGAGCCGCTGTATGAGGATCATCCGGTCTTGGCAAAGCCTGTCTCTATCCGTAGCTGCTACCCTCAGTCGAAGCTGCTGTGCGAAAATCTTTGCGTGGGCTATGCCCATGAATATGGTCTTTCCTGCAAGGCCATCCGTCTTGCACAGACCTTTGGACCCGGTGTGCCCAAGAATGATAACCGTGTGTTCGCGCAGTTTGCCAGATCTGCCATTCAGAAAACCGATATTGTTCTCCAAACTCCCGGTCTGACCAAGCAAACTTATCTGCACACCATGGATGCGGTCACTGCGATCCTTACGGTCTTGCTGAAAGGCGAGGCAGGTCAAGTCTACAATGCGGCAAATCCCGGAAATTACTGCTCCATTCGTCAGATGGCGGAACTGGTAGCCCAAAAACTGGCCAACGGTGAAATCGCGGTTACCGTAAATACTTTTCCCGAAGCTGCTGCGAAATACCCCCCTACCCACAAGTGGAATCTGTCTGCGGATAAGCTGATGGCTCTGGGATGGCATCCTACTGCGGATTTGGAACAGATGTACCGCAGCTTGATTGCGGATATGATGGAGAATAACGGATCAAAGGATTAACTATGAGTAGCATCAGAAAAAACTTTATTTTAAATACATTGTTTCAGGTGCTGCGGCTTATTTCCCCGCTGGTAGTCACCCCTTACGTTTCACGTGTTTTGGGCGTGGATGGTATTGGTACATTCAGTTATACCTATTCCATTGAGTATTATTTTTCAATGTTTGCGGTGCTGGGAACTACAGCCTACGGTGCCAGAGAAATTGCCCGGCTTCGGGATGAGCCGGAGGCAATGAGTCACCTGTTTTGGGAAATATGGCTTATGGCATTCACAACCTCTCTAATCAGTATTATCTGCTGGAGCATTGTGGTGTTGAATGGCGGTGCTCACCGCCTTTATTACGCAATCCTTACTTTCTACCTGCTGGCAGCTATGTTTGACATTTCCTGGTTTTATACGGGACTCGAACGGTTTCCCATTATTGTTGCTCGCAATATTGTACTGAAACTGATTGAGATCATGTTTGTATTCCTGTTGGTGAAAAAAATGGAGCATCTGTATATCTATTTCCTGATTATGGCAGGTGGCACTTTTTTGGGAAATGTTTCTCTATGGATCGGAATGGGAAAGAATCTGACCAAGGTAAAGTGGAGCACCCTTCGCCCTTACCGACATCTGAAGAATACCATGGTGTATTTTCTTCCCACCATTGCTACTTCCGTCTATTCCGTGCTCGGTAAAACCTTGATTGGTGCCATTACCAAGAGTGATGCGGAGAATGGTATCTATGAGCAGGCCACAAAGATTATTGATGTTGTCAAGGCTGTAACCATTGTATCTCTGAATACCGTTCTTGGTCCCAGGAATTCCTACCTCCACAAGCAGGGAAAATTGGAGCAGATTCGCACCAATATACATGTATCTATAGATTTTACTCTGATGATGAGCATCGGTGCGGTCTGCGGTATTATTGGTGTGGCAGATCTGTTTGTTCCTTTGTTCTTCGGCGCGGGTTATGAACCGGTGACAAATCTGCTGCGATTTCTGTCTCCGTTGCTTGTGAGCATTGCCATCAGCTATACTATTGGTTCCCAGTATTATGAGCCTGTTGGATTGCGGTTTAAGAGCGCCAGATACTTGATGGTGGGAGCCTGTTGCAGTGTTGTGCTGAATCTGATTCTGATTCCCGTTTGGAAAAGTCTTGGTGCAGCTATCGGTTTCCTGATTTCTGAAACTATAATCGCTGTACTGTATCTGATCAACTGTGACGGATATATAAATCTGAAAGACCTGATCCGGATCAGTTGGAAAAAATTTGTTGCAGGCAGCATTATGGCAGCGATGCTTCTGTGGCAGTCTGCGTTTATGCACCCTGTGACAGTGAATGTGATTCTGTTGGTGGTTGTGGGCATGGGTATCTACTTCGCGTGCCTGCTTCTGCTGGGCGACCGGATGGTTCTGTCAGTACTTAAAAAAGGTTATGCCAAAGTTGCTGATTTTGTGTGTAAGAGAAAGGGATGAATACTATGAGAATTGAGATCCCCGAATCCTTTTACCAAGAAGAAGTCCGCTGTGATTATACTATTTCAACAAAGATGAAGAAGGTATGGGCAGAAGAATTGAAACTGTACGGAATCTTCCAGGATATATGCGATAAGCGCGGAATCCATTGCTTCTGGGCATATGGCAATCTGTTGGGGGCTGCCCGCCATCAGGGGTTTATCCCATGGGATGATGACATCGATGTTTTCGTGTCCCGTAAAGATTATGAAAAGCTTTGTGAAGTTGCAGCGGAGGATTTTGAGACACCTTACTTCTTTCAGAATGACCGTACCGATCCTGGTGCCCACATTGCATTCGGCAAGCTGCGCAACAGTATGACTACTGCGATTCTAGATTTTGAAGCCCCCAGTCGATATAAGTATAATCAGGGTATTTTTCTGGATATCTTTCCTCTGGATAATGTGCCGGATGATCCTGAGGAACTGGCGATATTTACAAAGGAGATTGCTTTCTGGAAACGTATGACTCAAAAATGGGCTAGAATGTTTGATGCACGAACCTTCTATTTCGGCCGTAATTGGATGCGAGCTACGATTCCATTTATGCTGATAGCGAAGGGAATTGTCAAATTACTGAGGATTCCAAACATTCCCTGTCGCATACTTGAGAAGACTATGCAGCGTTATAATGATCAGGAAACTGAATGTGTCTGTATGCTTGGCCTTGGTGAGGTCAAACCCTACCCCAGATCCTGCTTTGATGATACAGTTATGCTTCCATATGAATTTTTGCAGGTTCCTGCACCCGTAGGATACCTAAAGATGCTGGATATCGACTATGGTAACTGGCATCAGTTTGTCCGCGGTGCAGCTGGGGGTAATATGCATGAAGGCATGACCTACGATACGGAACGTCCCTACACAGATTACTTATGAAAGAGGGCTATTCTATGAAAAAGGTGGCAGTTATTTTTGCTGGTGGTGTTGGTCAGCGTATGACCAATTCCACAAAACCAAAGCAGTTTTTGGAAGTGAATGGTAAACCTATTCTTGTATACACGTTGGAGAAGTTTCAAACCCACCCTGATATTGACCATGTTGTATTAGTCTGCGTGAGGGATTGGATCGATTATGCAAAGATGCTGATCCGGCGCTATGAGCTAACCAAAGTGGAAACAGTTATTCCTGGAGGTAGCAACGGTCACCAGTCTCGATATCTGGGATTGAAAAAGACACGGGATCTTTATGGCGATTGCATGGTTTTGATTCACGACGGCGTTCGCCCTCTTATTGACCATAAGACGATTACCGATTGCATCGAAAGTGTTGAAACTAAAGGTAGCGCAGTTGTAGGCACATCCTCTACAGAAACTATTGCTGTGGTTAAATCTGATAGTGAATGCAAAATTATCCCTAGAGAGCAGTGTGTTTTACTCCGAGCACCACAGTGTTTCAGACTGGGTGAAATTATTAGACTTTTTGACCAGGCAGAAGAGGAGGGGATTGTGGATTGTATTGATGCAGCTACGCTGATGCAGTATTATCAAAAAAATATTATCATTATCAATGGCCCCCCGGAAAACATTAAGATTACCACACCATTGGACTTCTTTGTGTTCAAAGGCATACTGGAGATACAAAACAGCAAGGAAGTTTTTGGTCTATAGATGCGGAAAATTTTCCAAATTTCTACTGAGAAAGGCATATTACAGTGATGTAATTCTGTTGAGTGGTTTTTATCTTGCCTTTATAATGGTTGAAATTAATTAACGAATAATCAATGCGTGGTGTTTGTTGTAGAATTGGTTCTGATTATTTCATCGCCAATAGGATGTTTCAATTTGATGACAAATTAAGAAATGCTTACTCATTAAAAAATACTATCCTAGTTGGAATATACCATCCCAACCGCATCCCGATTCATCTCCAAATACTCAACCAGCTGCTCGTACTCGTCCCGGAAGTTGAGTTCGACTTCGATCCGGTTCTGGTCATAGACCCGAATCTCTTTGACGAGTTCCACCAGCATAGGACGGGTCAGCTCGGTAATATTCCCATACTTTCTGAAACTGGAAAGAAAGGCGTTTTCCTGATTCATGCCTTGCGCGTACTGCTTTGCGGTACTCTCGAGGCTTTGCAAGGATTCGTCCAATCTTTCCAGTTTTTCGTTCAGATTGACCTTGATATTCAGATACTCCTGCTGGGTCAGAATGCCGCTTTTCCAATCAGGATACAGATCAGCCATGGCGCGCAGGCATTTTTCACGCTCCGCCCGCTGCTGGGCCAGCAGACGCTGTAGACTATCTGATTTTGTTTTTCGATTGGAGCTGCTGTTGATTTGCACCAGCAGCTTTTCATATTCGACACAGGCGGCAACAGTTGCCTGCAGCAGGGTGAGCACCGCGTTTTCGATGCGGTCGACCCGCAGAGAACCGCGGGTGCAGCCGCCGGGCTGCATCTTGTTGTTGGTCACGCAGCGGTAATAGTGATAGGTGCCATAGGTGTGCCGGTTGGTCTTTCGTGACATGATGCGCCCGCATTTTGCACAGCGGACGAGACCTGCCAGCAGATGCACCTGGTTTTGTGCCGGTGGCTTGCGGATATGCTTGCCCAAAAGCGCCTGCACGTTAGCGAATGTGTCCGGATCAATGATCGCCTGATGTGTCCCGGTTACCCTGATCCAATTTTCCTTCGGAACGGCTCTGCACTGATGGATCTTATAGCTGACGGTGGTGTTTTTTCCCTGAACCATATTTCCGATGTACATTTCATTGCGCAGGATCCGCCGCACGGAACTGTCCGGCCACAGACCGTCATTTTTCTTGCCGGCAGGATGACGGTAATTACAGCCTTTCAACTTTTTGTACGCAGAGGGATTCGGGATGCCCATGGCATTCAATTCCTTGGCGATACCCATAATGCTGGTACCGGAGAGGAATTTGTCGAAGATCATCCGCACCACAGGGGCGGTTTCCTCGTCCACGATCAGCTTGTGACGGTTCTCAGGATCTTTCAGATAGCCATAAGTAGGAAAGGAGCCAATAAATTTCCCCTGCTGCCGGTTCATGTTCAACGTGCCCCGAACATTGACGGAGGTAGTGGCCGCGACGCTTTCATTGATGACGTTCGTAACACCAACTGAGATCAACTGTGTCGCCGCATTCATGGTTCCGGATGCCGTGTCAATACCGTTATTGAGGGCAATAAAGCGCACGCGCAGCCGCACAAACACGTCATCCAGATACCGCCCGCCCTCAGATGCGTTACGGCAAAAACGGGAAAGATCCTTCACAATGACGCAGTTGACATTGCCGGAATAGATATCGTCCATCATCCGCTGAAAACCGGGGCGGTCAAAATTTGTGCCGCTCCAGCCGTCGTCCACGTAAAAATCATTCAGCGCAATATCAGGATGCAGCTTCAGCCACTCTTTTAAAATCTCCCGCTGGCTGGTGACGGAATTGGACTCCATTTTGTCGCCATCATCACGGGAAAGGCGGATGTACAGTGCGGCTTTCCAGAGAAACACAGGCTGTTGCGGCGGTGCCATATAGGCAGCATATTTCGTTCCGTTCATTTTTCTCCTCCATTGGGTGCTAACATTGCGTCATCAGGTCAGCCAACGCTGCCGACAGGCTGCGGTTTCCGCCGAACGTTACTTTGACGATCAGATCATCCACCCGGAATAAATACGGATTTCTGACCTGCTCCATGTAACAGTCCAGCCGGGCAGGCAGCGGCAGGGCAGGGGATATGGCCACATCTTTTAAATCAGTCAAGCCGTCAGCATTGCAAGTCAGAATATCAGCCTGACGGCAGCAGCGCAGCATTTCGCTGGTCATTGGTTCACCACTCCTTGATTGGGATTATGTCCAGAAAGAAAAAGTCATAGACATCTGTTCTAATCAAATAATGGTGTCTCTGCCTTGATTTTTTGCATGATCATAAAAAAATTTCAAAAAAATAACCATACCAACATGGTATGGTCTAAGTTTATCACTTTCCGGGGCCATGGCAGCGCCCATATTGTTGGCATCCTTAATTCCGAGATCTGTTACGGTGCCGATGGTACAGCATTCGATACGCGGCCCCGTGCCGGATGAGCAAACCAGCGCAGCTCCGGCACCTGTGACAGTCCATTGAGCCGTAGGTGTGCGCTGACCGCCGTAGCCCAGTGGAAAACGGTACTGCCGCTCCGAGGAAGCGAAGTGCGACGATGTCATGGCAGCTACTTTATCAGCAAAGCCACCGCCGACAACCATGGATGCAATCAGCAAACTCTCTGCCATGGTAGAGCAGGCACCGTACAGCCCCAGATGCGGAATTCCTGTATTGCGTAAGCTGAAAGAAGATCCGATGCACTGGTTCAGAAGGTCACCGGATAACACCAGTTCCAATTCTTTTTTCTTCATGCCGGCTTTTTCCGCCAGCTTTTCCAGCGCCATCTGCTGCATACGCTTTTCGGCCTGCTCCCATGTTTTCTGTCCGAAATAGGTGTCCTGCGATGTGACATCAAAAGTATGCGCCAGCGGCCCTTCGGATTCCTTTTTGCCTGCGATGCTTGCCCAGTGCTGGATCACAGGCATCTGCGGTAGCACAAAGCTTTGTTTCCCCCGTTTGTTGATTGCCAAAATAACACCTTCTTTTGCATTTTTCATAGTATGTGTCAAAAATGCAGTATTATGTTGGGACTTGTAAATTTTGAAGAATCGACTATAATGGTGCAAAAGGGGAGAGGATGCTATGCAAAATTATGATATCCGGCTGGCTGAACCGGCGGACTTATATGAAATTGAGAAGATTTATGCCACAGCGCGGCAATTTATGATTGATAACGGCAACCCGACCCAGTGGAAAAACGGGTATCCATGGCGTGATATGCTGGCGGAAGATATCTGCCTTGGGAAGCTTTATGTTGTACTGAAAGAAGCTGAAATATGTGGGGCATTCGTCTTTTTGATCGGGGAGGATCCCACCTATGTCTGCATTGAAGCCGGCGCGTGGCTATCCGATGCACCCTACGGAACGATTCACCGCATTGCTTCCCGCAGCAACGGAGTGTTTGCAGCAGCGCTGGAATTTTGCCGCAGCAAATGCAGTCATATCCGCGTTGATACCCATGCGGACAACAAACCCATGCAGCATCTGGCAGAAAAGTATGGATTCAGCCGCAGGGGCATTATTTACGTAGAAGACGGCACACCGCGCATTGCCTATGAACTGCTGTAAAAGAGCGTTATAATGAAGGGGTGGCCAATGGCCGCCCGAAGTATTCATGATTTTTGCATGTAAAAACAGATGGATTGTTTCATTTATCTAGAACAATGCGAACATATATGAAGAAAAATAGCGGGCGGCGGGTCGCTGCCCCTACGAGTTCTATCGGAGACTCATACAAATGATAGACTTTTTGACAGACTGAAAGAGCCTGTACCAGTTTGGTACAGGCTCCTGTATATTTGTGTTAGCCGGTATAGCGTGCAGCACCGTAGTAGTGCGACACATAGTAGTCCGAGTAGAGGTCTGCATAGGAAACGACCTTGCCGGAGCTGGGGGCGTGAATGAACTGTCCGCCGCCGACGTAGATACCGACGTGAGAGAGGCCAGCCTTATATGTATTCTGGAAGAACACCAGATCGCCGGGCTGCAGATTTTCCTTGGATACGGGCTTGCCTTCGGCGTACATAGCAGTCTGCGTGCGGCTGACATTGATGCCGTTGCAGCGAAGGACATAATATACGAAACCGGAGCAGTCGAAACCGCTGGGGTCAGTGCCGCCCCATTTGTAGGGAACGCCAAGATGCTGCTTTGCAGTTTCAACGATCTTTGCACCAGTGGAACTGCCGGTGGAGGAAGAACTGCTGCTGGAAGAGGAACTGCCGGAAGAAGTACCGGAACCGGTCAATGCACCGGTGGTGACTTCAGTACCGGTGGACTTACCGCCGCGGAAGAACTTGGGGGACTTGGAGGAAGACTTGTTCTCATAAGGAACTTCAGTCAGCTCCAGATAGTCACTGCGCAGATAACCGATGGTGTCTTCAAAAATGACCTTGTACCAGCCGTCCTTCAGACCGATGATATAAACCTTTTCACCGCGCTTTGCCTTGGCCAGTTCAGCATAGGAGGTGCCTGCACCGGAGCGGATCTTTACCGCACTGGCAGTGACCTTACCATAGCCGAGTTCGGCGTTTTCGGCGGTAGAAACGCTCAGATAATCGCTGTGCATGTAGCCTTCCTGCAGATCATAAATGACCTTATACCATTCGCCGTGCTTACTGACGACGACCACGACTTCATTCTTGGATGCTGTATCCAGCGTCTTGGCGTTGGTGTCAGCGCTGCTGCGCAGGCGCAGGCCGGAACCGGTCACAAAACCGATGCCGTACATAATGCCGTTAGAAGCACTGCTGGAAGAAGCGCTGCTGCTGGAACTGGAAGAAGAGGAATTGCTGGAAGAATTGCTGGAAGAATTTCCGGTAGAACCGTTCAGAGCGCTGGCGCTGACTTCGGTGCCGGTGGATTTACCACCGCGGAAGAACTTTGGGGTGTTCTTGGAAGCCTTGTTTTCATAGGGAACCTCTGTCAGGTCGAGGAAATCACTGCGGATATAGCAGACTTTGCTGCCGAAGATAACTTTGTACCAGCCATTATCAATACCGACTATGTAAGCCTTGTCACCCTTATCACCCTGCGCGACCTTGGAGTAAGAGGTGCCGGCGCCTTTACGGAGATTAACATTGTTGCCGTTGATTTTGCCGTAGCCAAGCTCAGCATTTGCAGTCGTGGAAACATTCAGATAATCGCTGTGAATGTAGCCTTCTTTCAGGTCATATACGACCTTGAACCAGTCGCCGCTCTTGCCAATGACGGCTACGACTTCGTCTTCATTGGTGGTGTCAACGATCTTGGAATCGGTGCTGGCTTCACTGCGCAGACGCACCTTGGAGCCGGTAATAAAACCGATGCCATACATCACATCGCCAGCGGCGAAAGCATTCATGGGAATGGCGCTGATAAGCAGCACCATTGCCAGAATGAGGCTGACAATTCTGTTTCTAATTTTCATACGTTACCCTCCGTCTTACGGAACTAAAAATTTATTTACCTGCCAGAGCTCTTTCCAGCCATACGCAGCCAAAATCCAAAGCTGTGTACAGACCATCTTTTTCGCTCTTCTTCACGATCCGATCCCGGCTTCTGGCGTTGGGATCGGTGAGCTGCAGCTGAACAGACACGCGGGATGCAACTTCCTGACCGTTGACCTGCTTGGTCTCGAGGATCTGGAGCATCACGATGTGGGAGTCAGCCATGGAACCATAATAAATGAGGTTGTCCTTACGCATCAGGGGACGACCTTTATACATCAAAACTGCATTTTCTTCAGCCATGGGGGAAACCTCCAAGAGAAATTGTAATGAAATTGTAACACATTGTAACGAAAAAGTCAATACACAATTCGAGCCGAATCCCGCAATAGCAAGGGTTTTCGGGTTACAAAATCATCCGGAAATGGAAATAAGAGGTGGATTTTGTAAGACGGAGGGGAGTATGAAATTGTCAAAGAACATAACAAGAGGCTTTTGCCGTGGCAAAAGCCTCTTGGCTGGGATTACTCCTTGATGGACAAATAGTCGCGTACCAGCTGCTGCATCAGCTCATCCCGATCCAGCTTACAAATCATGCTGCGGGCATTATTGTAATTGGTAATATAGGTGGGATCTTCTGTGAGCAGGTAGCCGACGATCTGATTGATGGGATTATAGCCTTTTTCATTCAGAGCATCGAACACACCACGCAGAATTCGGCGCATGTTCTCTTTGTCATCGCTGGGGACTGTGAACTTGATGGTACTTTCTGTCATGGGATCGACCTCCTTAAATCTCTTTAATAGGATTATTATATCCCAAATTTCCCCTAGTGTAAAGAGCGGAAAAAGTAAATTTTTCCTTAAGATTCGACTTAGCGCAGATCGATGTTCAGCTTATCTTTCAGGGCGCGCAGCACCTTGGTGATGACACCTTCGGAATCGGTGTCAGTCAGGGTGCGGTCATCGGCGCGCAGCTCCAGAGAGAAGGCAACGCTCTTTTTGCCCTCAGCAATACCGGTACCGCGGTAAATGTCGAACAGGCGGATGCTGCGCAGAAGCTTGCCGGCAGCAGCAGTCATAACAGCCTCAACCTCAGCAACAGTCAGTGCTTCGTCGCAGACCACAGCCAGGTCGCGCCAGACGCTGGGATATTTGGGCAGGGGGGTATAGGTGGGTTCGGGCAGCTGCATATCAAAAAGCTGGTTAAAGTTAATCTCAGCGCAGTAGACCTCGGCATCAATACCGTAGTTCTTGCAGACAAGAGGATGCACCTGACCCATAAAGCCCACATCGGTGCCATCAATGGTCACCTTTGCGCAGCGGCCGGGATGATAGGAGGGATTGTCCTTGACGGCGGTATAGCTTGCCTTCTTAATGCGCAGACCCTTCAAAATGGCCTCCAGCTCACCCTTCAGAGTGAAGAAGGTCTCACCGGCACCATAGGTGCCCAGAACCAGCATCTTGGGCTCTTCGGGCAATGCCTGACCCTCAACGGGTAGGTAGATTTTTGCCATTTCGTAGAGCTTGGCTGCCTTGTTATGGTAGGCGTTGTTGCGGCTTAGGATCTCCAGCATGGAGGGCAGGGCGATGGTGCGCATGATGGAGGTATCTTCACCCAGAGGATTCTGGATGCGCAGGGTATTGCGCAGCTTGGAATCTGCAGGGATGCGGATCTGATCGAAAATGGTGGGAGAAACGAAGGAATAGGTGATGATCTCGCTGTAGCCCAGACTGCGGCACAGGGTACCGGCCTTGGCTTCCAGCTTCATGAAGTCGGAGTAGCCGCCCTGGGTGGAGGTCTTAAATGCGGTGGTGGGAATTTCGTTATAGCCGTAGCTTCTGCCCACTTCCTCGGCAATGTCAGCCATCAGGTTCAGGTCGGGGCGGAAGGAGGGTACCAGAATGGTATCACCCTCAACCGGGACTTCCAGCAGACGCAGGTATTCCACCATCTGCTCCTTGGAGATATTGGTACCCAGCAGACGGTTGATCTTCTCGGGTTCCAGAGGGAGCGTCTTGGGCTGGGGAACATAATTGATGATATCAATGATGCCGTCCAGCACATCACCGGCCTCCAGCATTTCCACCAGTTCACAGGCGCGCTGCACAGCGGGAACAGTCATCATGGGATCCAGATTCTTCTCGAACTTGCCGGAAGCCTCGGTACGCATACCCAGAGCCAGCGCGGTCTGGCGGATGGAGGTA
>JAFYLN010000044.1 GCA_017537045.1 Oscillospiraceae bacterium
GGATAGAAGAACAGTTCAATCCATACGTCCTTGTTCTGACCAATCTCTCTGTATTCTTCATCAAGGAAGATAACCATTCCTTCTTTATCTCCTACATGGATAAATCCGCCTTCACCGAGGAAACCTGGGTGTTTCAGTACAATGCGGTGTTCCCCAATTTCAAGGGTGTGGCCTGCAGTGGTCATTGCAGCTACCTGATCGCTAACTTTCTCAAGAGGTTTTGCGAGGCGATCATAATGTATGGCATAACCAAAATACCAAATGCTTGTCCAAATAATCAAAACGGCAGCAAGAAAGGACAGTGTAACAATAGCGCCTTTTCTTCCGGAGCGTTTCTTCTCCTTGGCAATCTGATGATGGATCGCCTCCAGAGGTTTAAGATCATTGCCCGGATGCATTGCTTCGAGTTCAATCTCGCCACGCAAAGATGCAAGGATTTGGCTGCAATAAGGGCAATCCCGCATGTGTTCGTCGATAAGAGCAGCACTTTCATCGGAACAGATGCCGTCGTGATACATCGGCAACAGATCTTCTATGATCTTACACGAAGTCTTCATTTCAATTCCTCCTTGATTTTCAGTCTGGCACGGTGGTAAGTGACTCGTGCCCATGTTTCTGTTCTTCCGAATAGTTCAGCAATCTGCTCATAAGACAGTTCGCCAAATGCTCTTAAGGAAAACACTTCCTTATATGGCTCTTGCAGCTTGTGAAGGATTTTATGAATCTCAAAAGCTGATTCTCGGGATAAATACCTTTCTTCGATGTCTTGATTACTCATCAGTAATCCGGTATCTGTTTCGTGATCCAGGTGCTTTTCCTTTCTGCAGAGAGATATATATGTGTTTTTCGCAATCTGGCACAGCCATACTGAAACCTTGCACTTGCCATCAAAAGACTCCAGACTGCTCAGGGCTTTGAAGAAAGTTTCCTGGGTGATTTCTTCCGCCAGAGATTCATTCTTGCAGAGTGAAAAAGCATAATGGTACACATCTCTGAAATAACGCTTATATACATCGTTAAAATCGGCCACTTACTCACCTCCTCACTACTAAGACGCAAATGGTCTTGTTCTGTTACAACTTTTTTTGATTATATCACACGATTCTTTATGTTAAAAGAAAAGTCATGAATGCCGATTCTAATGACATCCAAGAAATTTATGATATAATTTTTGAAAGAGTGAACCGAACTGACCTTTCTGTTGTATATGTAAGTGAAAGGAGGTGCAGAGAGCTTGATCGATCAATACATAAGACAATACGGAAAACGGCTGTATGGGCTTTGCCTGTCTCTCTGCGCCAATACCTTTGAGGCAGACGATCTTTACCAGGACACATGGCTGCGGGTCGTTAAGAGCATTTCTCAGTACGATCCGAGCCGTGAATTTGAACCATGGCTAACGAGGATCTGCATCAATACCTATCGGAACACTCTGCGGCGTATTGCCAGGAGCCCGTTGTTGAACTTCCGTAGCAACGAGGAAAAAGATGCGCTTCTGCAATCTGTCCCGGCACCTGCGAGTCCGGACTATGGCCCCTTGTACGAAGCCATTGACGGTCTGCCGGAAAAGCTTCGTCTGGCCGTGATTCTGTATTATTTTGAAGAAATGGATATCTCAGCCACTGCCAAACTCATGGGTATTCCGGAAGGAACCGTAAAATCCCGCTTGAGCAAAGCAAGAAAACTACTGAAGGAGGTGCTTGGCCGTGAATCAGATCTACAATTTTGAACAGCACAAACCACCCGTGCTGAATGAAAATATGCTCCGGGCAGAGCTTGAACGACGCAGGCTTCGCTGGCAGACAACTCTGATTGCTGTTGCCGGTATCCTCGTTCAAATTCTTCTTATTCTGTTAGGCTTTATCACCAAGAATGAGTACCCAATAATTACAGTCGCATGCCTGATCTATGTTGTGTTTTCTGTAACAGGCGGTAGTGTTCTCGCTATTGTCTGCACTCGTAAAGGAGGTCTTACACTATGAGTACAGCATTTGCTGCGTTTAACCTACTCATATTCGCATCTGTCTTCGCATTTCTTCCTCTTCTGATTGGTGTCTATGTATATCGTGATGCCAAACGGAGAAACATGAATGCACCGCTCTGGACCATCATCGCAATTTTAGCACCTTCTTTGATTGGTTTCATTATTTACCTGCTGGTCCGCGGCAACTACTCTAACCTGAAGTGTCCCCGTTGTGAGGCTACTGTAACCGAGCAGTTTGTTGTCTGCCCCAAGTGTGGCGCGAAACTTCGTCCGACATGCCCGAATTGTTCAATGGCAGTAGAACCTGACTGGAGTGTCTGCCCCAAGTGTACGCATCCACTTCCGGCAGTACAGGATGATATCACCACCCCTGTTCGTCCTAAAGATAAGACCCTCTGGAAGATCCTTGTTGCTATCATCGCTGTACCTGTGATACTCATTCTACTCCTGGGCATCAGCTTTACTGCAGTATCCGGCGGTGGCTCCTCTAGCCTGCGGGAAATCTCGTTTGATGAATACTACGCTGATCAGGAGACTCCCGAAACTACAAAACAGTATGTTCGGGAATGGATGGAAGGCATCGAGCCGCAAAGTGGCCATGCATACGCACTTCGATACACCCATCGTTTTGATTCTGAGAGCAAAAGTAAAGATTATTACTACCTGATTTATGTTCCGGGAGGCGGCGGTGCGGAATGTTGCGGATTCGGATATTCCGCTGGACTGTTCAGCACATCGTTCAAGCTGGAATTGGAGGGTACCAATAACCAAGACGGCTTGTACTGTGCTATGACGACTTCGAACAAAGCTGCACCAGAGCTTCGGGTGACCTTAAACGGAAGGCGCTTGGATGATGAAATCACAGTCGTAGACTTCAATCCTACACTCTACACAATCGCATCCGAATCCGATTATAGTTCCTTAAAAGCGGCTTCCGGTGACTTGTATGTGGAGTCTGAGGAACGGGAGATGGTGGCTGAGTATATCACATTCACAAAGTATGTTGATGGACAGCAATATGAAATTGCCGAATTTGATACCCCTGACTTCCTACTGAACACGGTTGTAGGAATTCACGAACTCCATTATCTTGATGAAGAACCTGCTTTTTTGCAGGGCTATGAACTCCAGGACTTCTATTCCATCGATATACTGTTTATAGATGATACCGGCAAAGCACATTATGAGGATATCTGGAATTTCCTGATCGTAGAAGCAGCAGATTCCTATTATCTGCTGGAAATCGGCCCTAACAGTCAGATTGAGAAAATTTTAGAGGAACGCCAGATTACAAGTCGAGATGATGTTGTGGCCTATGAGATCAGCCAGGATGCCTACTCCGCTTTAGGTGAACTCTTTATTAAACCGTAATTCAGAATAATACCCGCAGGATTACAAATCCTGCGGGTTTATTACGTGATTATATATCACTGAATGATATGATCAACGATTTCCAAAGTACCATGCACGACAATTTCAATCTCATCTAGGCATTGCTTTGTCTGAACCTCATAGCAACGTACTAGCTGGATTTCCTCAGAGTCGAAAGATAGAATATCAAAGCTTTTCGGAGTTCTCAGATCCAAAAGTAAGAATCCTTTCTCGGTATGGCTGGAAATGCGTTCCCTGCAGGATTTGCAGAAGTGCTTTTCCTCATACTCATTTTCATTTGTGGGTATGGTTATATGTGTTTCCCAATTGGCCGTATCGCTATAACCATTGATGCCTGCAACATATATGAAACTGAATGTCCCACCTTGCTGATACTCATTCAGCTCAGCAACTTTGAAGGGATGTGGATCATATACGGCCAACTCCCCTACCTCGCCGGTGGCCAAATTTACGAGAGCAGGAGCATGATATGGAATGGACTCACAGATCGCGCAGCGTTTTGGGTTAGGCGCCGGCAGAATGGTAATCACGATAATCAGAATGAGTATGACAGCAATAACTGGAAAAATATATTTCTTCATAAACTACACCTCGATAATTTCAACCGGTATCCCCTGTTCCTGGGCATATTGGATTGTATTGCCGGTACCGCTGGGATCTCCATTAAAAACGGCAATCAGTCTGGAGGAATGATTGACAAGCCATTGGTTTCTATTCTGATAGACATCCGGTGAATATCGGTCTGACAGAACCTGGACATGGTCGGCTTGTTTTCGGACTAGATTATAATGCTTTTTCCAGTCTACTGGCCAGCGATCTTCCATACCCTCAAAAGGGATAACACACATGAGCTTCAAGTCTTTATTATACCTGCGCAGCTCGATCACAATGTCTGCTGCCCAGAGGTCTACGTTATGTGAAGCTTCACATAAAGTTGATTATGAAAAGTAAAGAGTTATGCGAAGTGCAGATAAAAAGCATAGAAATCAGTGCTGTTTTCTGAATAACTCTTAACATAATAATCCTCAACTATTTCTTCTCCTGTTGTTATTCCGCTTGCAATCTATAATAATTGCAACAAGACCTACATAATCATAGTCACCGACTAGTGGTATTCTAAAATAAAAGAAATATGTCCAAATGCAGGACACATTTAGTGAAAAAATTATTCCTCTTCCTTTGATTTAAGCCTCGGCAGTGAAGTCCTGCCGAGGCTTTGGTTTGGTACAACCAAAACAAGAAGGTGCAGCTCCGTTCAGAGTTGCACCTTCTTGTTTTGTAACGTTTCTATGTTAACAGCATAAAACCAATAGTGTTAATGGCAAAATTGGCAAACATATGGGTCAGCCAGGAGCAGTAGATGGTATCCAGCTTTTCGTTCAGCCAGTTGAAGATCATACCACCGACCACTAAACCCGCCATAACCAGCAGGAATAGTGCCGGAGAGAACCAACCGATCATCATTGCCACATGGTACAGGCTGAATGCTGCAGCGCTGAATATGTACGCCAGCTTTCTGCCGGAGTGCTGTTTCAGATTGGTAAAGACAAATCCACGGAAGAAGAACTCCTCCAGGAAGGAATTTGCAAAGGAGATATAAAGGCTCACATAGAGGAAGTTATCCTTTGTAACGCCTGCGTTATCTGTCAAGGCTCCGGCAATCTGCGAAAAGTCAAAGAACGGCGATACCAGGAAGTACCCGCCAAGGATCACCACATAGATACCTACGCCAAGAGCAATGGCCGGCAGTAATCCTTTCTTCTTGGGACGGAGCAGCGATAGATAGAGCACGCTGTGGTCTATTTTCGAGGCAATCAACGGAATCAGCATAAACAGTGCGATCTTAATTGCAGACTTGGCCGCATACCCTGGACGAAGTACCCCGTCCACCAGTGCCATCATCAGGCAACATATGATTGTGACCGAAAGGACCAGAACTGTTCGACGATTTTGCATAGACAAATCTCCCGACCTCATTTTACCCGATGTTCGCCCTTCATTGTAGAGCGAAGTCCGATCTCTGTGCCTTTCCAGATACGGACATAGTTTTTCCTGTGCTGGAATATGATTACCGCAGTCGCTGCACAGGCAGCTGTTACAGCGATCCAACCTGCAGAGGTGAAGAACAGATATACCGGCAGACTAACAACTGTAATCGTTGTTCCAATCACAAGGTAGTCAAATACCACTGTAATGATAATGACTGCCGCAAGAACGATCAGGGCAAATTTCCAGTTCACCGCAAGAATCATACCTATGTAAGAGGCAAAGCCCTTACCGCCCTTGAATTTTAAGAAGATTGGGAATATATGTCCCAGAACACACGCAGCTCCCGCAACGACAGCTATGCCTCTTACATCCGGAAAAAGAAGCTTTCCTATTATAACAACTACCAGTGCTTTTCCTGCATCATGAACGGCGACAAGTATCCCTGCCCGCCATCCCATCAGGATCGTGGCATTGGAGGCACCAGGATTGCCACTTCCACCGGAGGTTATATCCACCCCTTTGGCTTTTGCAAGATACGTAGCCATATTGGAGCAGCCTAACAAATACCCAATTATGCACATAATGAAATAGGCCATAGATCGAACCTCCTGTCAATAACTTGTGTTAATTCGTTGAATCAAGTTTAACACAGAAGCAAGTTATTTTCAATATCTGCAACAGACAAAGGCGGCTTCGCAGCCGCCTTTGTCTGTTCGCTTTGTGTATATCCACTGTTCTCAGCTATTGCGCATACACTAATCCCACGATCCAATTACGCAGACGGCAAGGGAGAATTTTGCACAGCACGCTCAGACATTTATATCCCATGCCCAGAGTATAGATTGGCTTAGTTTTCTTTCTAAGAGCAATCTTAGCGATATACTTACCTGCAGTCTCCGGTCTCATGCCGTTTTGCTCGTCCTTTTCCATACCCGCAACGCTTCTGGAGATCCGCCCATTATAAATATCATCTCCCACAGCGGACTTCCGGCGAGCTTCTGTAAAGCCAGTGGCAATATCACCGGGCTGAACGCAGGTCACGGAGACACCAAAAGGCTTGACTTCATTGACAAGGCAACAGGTATAGGACTCGATAGCCGCCTTAGATGCGGAATAGTAAGTCTGGAACGGAATGTGCGCCACGGCAGCCACGGAACTGATATTTACGATCCTACCGTTTCCTTGCTTGCGCATGATGGGCAATACTGCCTTATTCATATTGACCATTCCGAAGAAATTCACTTCAAACTGCGCTTTTGCATCGCTTAGCTCTGTAAGTTCTACCGCGCCGGAAATGCCATTGCCAGCACAGTTGACCAAGATATCGATCCTGCCGTTTTCTGCAAGAATCTGCTCAACAGTTGTTTGGATGCTCGCTTCATCGGTCACATCAAGGCCAAAATGACAAACACCTTCAATCGGCTTTTCTCTGCGGCTGAATTCATAGACCTTACAGCCAGCATCTCGCAGCGCAATTGCCGTGCATCGGCCAATACCGGAGCTGCCTCCCGTAACAATAGCTATCTTTGGATTCATAATGTTTCCTTTCCTAAAGACGGAAGTCCAATCCTTTAAATACCCTTTTGTAAATCAATAGCCAATCAAAACACCGAAAAACAGTACAAAGACAGAAATAGCAAACAGTAACAATTGCAATTTCCAGGTCCACTTGAGCCATTTCCAATAAGATACATTCGCCATGGAAAGGCCGATCAGCAGCACGGGATTTGTGGGCAAAATTACATCGGTAAATCCATCTGCCATGCAGTAGGTCAGAATCACCAATGTGGGCGAAATGCCCAGTGCATTGGTGATTGGCAGGACAATAGGCATAACCAAAAAGATCTTTGCTGAAGCCGAACCAATGAAGAGCTGCAAGAACAGGATCAGGGCATAGATCAAAAGTATCGTTACAAACTTTCCTTTCCCAATCAGAAGCTGCAGCACAGCATTCATAACCGTGTCGATGATATTGCTTTCAACCATCACAAGCTTTACTGAGGAAGCCAGTGCAATCATTGCCACTGCCGGGAGCATTGCCACGGCTCCTTGCAGGAAGAAAACCAAAACTTTCCGGAAGTCTTTACACACAATCTGTCCTGCAATCAAACCGAATACCAAAAAGCTTGCTGCAAGGATCGGAATTGCAAGACCGGAAATGGCTCTTATGCTGGCGATCCCTACCAACAGTACGCCCTGGATGGCAAAGAATGTAGCATATACCCGAAAGATCTTCTGTTGATCTTGGGGCGCGTCATCTCCTCGCAGGATCAGACTCTCGCGCTTTTGTTGATCCATCTCATAAGTAGGTGAAGTCTCGGGATTTTGCCGGATTTTTTTCAGATATCCTAATAAGAACCCACACAAAACCAGATACACAATCACGAAGAATGCCACTCTAAGCCACACACCGGAAGACACTGGAATCCCTGCCAGCTGGGCAGCTGTGCCCACAGAAAATGGATTGGTGATGGCGGTAGAAAAGCCAAAACACGCTGCCATCAAGCATGCACCCAGTCCCACCATCGTGTCCAGTTGCATAGACAGCATAAACACAATAATCAACGGAAGAAGGGTCACCAGCTCCTCAAACATACCAAACAGGCTTCCGAAGAGCATAAACAGCAGTATCATAATACATACTACCGGGCCACCACTGTCCCGCAAGCGGCGCATAATAAACTCAATGAAGGTTTTAATGCCGCCAGTTTTGTCCAGCAGGTTGAAAACGCCGCTCATCACCAGTAAAAAAATGCTGATCATAATGATGGTCAGCGCATCCTCCGATGCAAACACCCGGATCGGCGCAGTGATTACACGCCAGGGTGCAATTCCTTCTACTTCGCCTGCTTGATATGTACCGGGGATGATGTTACTGTCTGCATCTCTTTCAAAGTCTCCCTGAGGGATAAAACAAGAAAGAGATCCACAGAAAATCAACACCACCAGCAGGAGCACAGCCACCGTCACAAAAGAACGGACGCTGATGTTAGAATAGGCTTTCTGTTGTTCTTCTTTTTTCTTTCTCTCTTTTGTAAGGATAATAATTCCTCCTTATTGGGTTCGGTCGTAAAGGATCATAGAGGTCATATACCAGTCCACAGCCGAACGTTTTTCTTCCGGAACAAAGAACATAATCTCAGACCCTTCGTATACCTCAAAATTCACACCGGCTCCGAAAAGCAACCGATATATCTTCTGGATAGAATAATGGAGTTCGACGGTTTCTCCATCCTTGGTGCCGGAATATGTAAGCCCGTCCCGGCTTAAGGTGCAAACACCAAAGCCGCTGTGTCTGGTCAAACTGTTACCGTTTCCACGCGACCGCAACTCCACTTTGGAAGTTAAAGTATAGTCTTCGTTCTCTGCAATTTCCTGCTCTATAAGCATCTTCTGCCAATCATACCACTGAGTAAAATTGTCAAAGCGGAAATTACCATCAAACGCATAACGGTTGTTTAATGATGTTAGATAACCACAGTGTTCGCAACTGACCGCATTCTTCTTGGTTGTAATAGTATACTTTCTGCCACAAACCGGGCAGGTGCTCAGAATATTTTCCAGTCCCTCTGCCAAATGCCTTGACCAATAATGTACATTGGGACGCTTCTGTAGCCAGTCAAACTCATCATAAGAAAGCCGTTGCTCGATACCTTGTTTCATCTGATCCAACGACAGGCTGTTCACTTGTTCTGCTGTATACAACAGGTCCAACTCAGCTTCTACCACCGAACCGCGGCGGAAGCCTTTGCCCCATTTCGGATCGGCAAGGTAGTCTCCGCAGATCTTAATGGTATAGACATTGACACCAGCCTTCTTTATAAAAGAGTAGGTGTTATTCTGAATATCCTCAAATCGTCCAGTGGTAGAAAGCCGCGCTTCTGGCATCATCGCTAGGATCTCATTGTTCTTCAGCACTGTCAAACAGTTCTTGGCATTCTCCATATCCATTGCAAACATACTCTTGGGGAACGCACCAACCTGCCGCAGAAGCCAACCTAAAATGGTGTGATAGAAATAAAGTCTTGCTACAATGAAGTGCGGCTTATATTTACGAAGCAATGCCGCCGCATAAATGAAGTCAATAAAGGAACCGTGGTTGCACAGAATGATGGAGGGTTCTTCCGGCTTGCCGATTTTATTGACTGTCTTCAATCTTACACCGCAAAGGAAAAGGTAAACTCTTACGGCATAATAAAGAATGGTCATCAAGAAACCATTTACCGAGCGAACCTTGTTTTGAGCTACACCTTTATGGCGCTTTGCGTAGCTATGCAGTTTGGCAAACAGCATGTCCTTCTTCCAAACCAGAATGCTTGCAAATAAGATAAGAACTCCGAATATGCAGACCGTCACAATCCAGTTGGACATGATGGCCATATAACCTAATCCTACACCAATGCAAGCAGACGGTAATGAACCTACCATTGTGACAGTAATATAACGGCGGTAGGACATTCCCAAA
>JAFYLN010000045.1 GCA_017537045.1 Oscillospiraceae bacterium
CGGCTGCTTGAACAATTTGAGTTAGAAATATTTGTCTAACTTTTTGGGGTCACTTCACTTCATTGCGGCCGGGCTTTTTTCCTCTTTATCATCGATTAAAACAGCTCTGTGGAAAGTCTTTCCTGAATTGCAGCGAGCTTCGCATTGACCATATCAAAGTCGGAAACCGCATCCATGATCTCGTCATAGGCTACATCCTTTCCCGCGGCCATCAATTCCCGGGCCAGGTCTGCCACCTCCTGGGCATGGGCATCGTTGTGGCTGACCAGATACTTCATCATAACCAGCAACTCTTCCAAAGGAGTGGCGTTTTCACTGGGGAGATGATTATGTTCTTCCTCTCCATGGGTATGGCAGTGGGTCAAACATCCGTGAGAGTGAACAGTTCCGCTGTGGGAGTGCGCCAGAACATCCCGCTTGACACCACTGACCTGATACATATGCCGGTTGGAGATCACCACCTCCACATCAAAGTGGGCATCAAAGATCCGCTTCAGACTTTCGGCAGACATCAAACCGTTGCTGACCTTGCCGGCGGCACCGCTGTGGTGGCCGTCAATCGCTTCACGGCTCTGTCCATGGGCAACGGTGAGTCGGCCATCTTCCTTCAGCAGTTTCGCAAGGGTTTTGATCAGACGCTTAGGATAGGGAAAATGAGGAAACGCATTGTAGACCACGATACGGTCAAACTTGCGATCAAATTTATAGTCTTCCACATCTGCGCAAATCACATGAATCTTAGGATTGTCCGCATATTTTGCTGCCGCAATTTTTGCCATTTCGGGAGAGATATCAATACCCGTAACAGAAGCAACATTGCGGTTTACATAATAATCGAACATGACACCGGTACCGCAGGCCACATCCAAAATGTCCATACCCGAGCCTACCTCGGCATTGTCCAGAATTCTGCCAATGATGGCATCATTCTTTACCATCTCTGCATCCCAAGAGGGAGCCCAGTGGTCAAAAAACGCAATCACATCTTTCTTTTCCATGTATGTTCCTCCAAACGATTTTGTCTAGCATACCACAGCTTGGACGCTCTTGCAAGAAAAAGCCGCCAGGCGGCGGCTTTTTGCTTAACCAAAGAAGGTTGCAGTGTCGATCTTCTGATAGCCGCCGAAGCTGCTGGGGCAGGCAAAGATGGCATCTGCCAGATCCATTCCAAAGAAAGCCTGGGTAACCTCGTTGGTCTTTGCGGTCAGATCAATGTCTGCAAAGGCTTCGGGATAGACCGTCTTGGCGATGAACCAGGTATTGATCAGGGCAATTTCGTAGTTGGTGTAGTAGGCATTATAGGCCATTTCCAGGTAGACCTCGTTATTCTTCCATGCCTTGCAGGTATCGAACATGGTGGGGTCTTCCGCATATAGGGGCTTGATATTCTTGACTGCGGCGGCATCCATGATGATAATATCCATCTGCTCGCCCAGTTCTACGAACTTCTCTTCTTCAATGGGGCCGACACCCTGAATACCCAAACCGCTCAGCACATTCTTGACACCGGCGACTTCGAAGGAAACATAGTTTTCAGCAGTCATCAGGTGGTCAGTGGTGCCCCAGTTGCCAAGGCCGCAGATGTACACACTGGGCTTTTCTTCCTCGCTGATTTCAGCAACTCTTGCGGAAATTGCAGCAGCCTCGTCCTGAACATACTGAACCAGGGTAGCAGCCTTCTCTTCTTCAGCGAAGACCTTACTCAGAAGTTCCATGGAACCATAGAACTTGTCATCAAAGACACCCTTGGAACCGGCGCTCAGGGTGATAACGGGAACACCCAGTTGCTCCTGCAAGGCATCGGATTTTTCCACATCTTCAAACTCGGAAATGACTATGTCGGGGTTGCAGAAGAGGATCTTTTCTGCTTCCGCAGCCTGAGCCATAGGACCGCCAACACCGCAGGAGGGCAGCGTGTTGAAGATTTCACCGTATGCCAGCACATAGGGACGAGCCACGGAGTCGAACATCATGGGGCGGTTTTCCAGCGTGGTATTGTCGATATCCTCCACGCCTGCAAGCAAGGCCACATCGCCGATATAGGAGTACATTCTCAGAGCACCTGCGCCGATACAGACAACGCGGGTATAGCTTCCGGGAACAATGGTCACTTCGCGACCGATCATATCGGTAACGGTCACTTCAGCGGATTCAGCTTCTGTTTCATCAGGAATATTCTGTGCTTCTGCTTGGGCGGGTTCGGCAACAGTTTCCTTGGGTTCGGTGGGCTGCTGCGTCTTAGCGCCGCAAGCGCATAGGGACAGCAGCATTACGAATGCCAGAAAAATGATAAGCAGTTTCTTAACGTTCATTGTGGTAGCCTCCTAAAATTACTTTTTGCTTGTTTATCTGGGTAATTTTGACGTCAATATCAAAAATGTCTTTGATTACAGATTCTGTGACAATCTCTTTTCCACCGGCATATTTGACCTGCCCGTTTTTAAGGAAAAAGAACTTATCGCCAAAATAAAGTGCCTGATTCAGATCGTGCAAAGAAGAGAGAATGCTGATGTTCTTTTCCCTGGCCAGCTTCTTCGCTTCCTGAATGATCAGCTGCTCGTTGGCTATATCCAGATTGCCGGTAGGCTCGTCAAAGACCATCAGCTTCGGCTCCTGCGCCATGGCGCGGGCAATGGCGATCTTCTGCTTTTCGCCACCGGAAAGGGCTTCGGCGCTGCGGCTTGCAAAATCCGTCAGGCCCATATCTTCCAGAATCTTTTCCACTGCAATATAGTCCTCATGACTGGCCTTCATGCCAAAGTAGGAAACTCTTCCCATCAGCACGGAGTCCAGCACGGATAAATCACCAAAATGGATATGCTGGGGCACATAGGCGATCCGTCTCGCCCGCTCCCGGCGGTTCATCTTCAGCAAATTCTCTCCATCAAAATGAATGCTGCCGCTTTTCGGCTTCTCGATCCCCAAAATATTCTTGAACAGCGTGGTCTTACCGGAGCCATTCTTGCCGAGCAGTATACCAATTTCACCCTGCTTCAGTTCCAGGGAAGCACCGTTCAGAACAAGTCTGCCGTTTTTGCTATACGCAAATTGTAAATTATCTACTCTCAGCATCAGTGCTTCTCCTTTCTGCTAAAAATGATGGCAATGAAGAAAGGAGCACCCAGCAGGCTGGTGATGGCACCCACAGGCAGTGCAGAACCGCTGCCCAGGCTACGGGACATGGTATCCGCCAGCAGGAGCAGCAGACTGCCCGCCAGGCAGGATGCAGGAATCGTAACCCGATGATCCTGACCCAACAGTTTTTTGATCACATGTGGACAAATGATGCCCACAAAGCCGATGATGCCAAGGAAGGATACGCACACGGCCGTGATGACAGAAGCCAGCAGCAGCGATGCAAAGCGAAGCCCCTCTACATTGACACCCATGGTCTTGGCGGTAGCCTCACCGCTGAGGAGGGCATTATACTTCCATGCCATTAAACAAAAAAAAGTTGTGCCAACCCAAACGGCGGCTGTCATAATGACAACCGTCCGATAGGTAGCGCGGCCCAGATCCCCAAAGCTCCAGACCACTGCTGCAGAAAGGCCCACATCAGTAGCATAGAACTGCAAAATGGTGGTCGCTGCCGTCCAGACAGAGCCGATGGCCATACCGGACAGCACCACTACATTGGGAGAAAAGGACCGCACGGTGCAAAGACCCAGAATCAGCAGTACAGAAAGTGTGGAGAAAATGAAGGCCAGCACGGAGGTTGCATAGGGATTCGCGCCTACATCAAAGTTTTGAATGTTGTTGCCGGTGGACAGGAAACCGCCAGCGAAGGCAATGATGGAAAGGTTTGCGCCAAACACCGCGGCATTGGACACGCCCAAAGTGGAGGGGGATGCCATGGTATTATTCAGAGTGGTCTGCATCACCAAACCAGATACTGCCAGACCTGCACCTGCGATGATAGCCGCCAGCACTCTGGGTACCCGAATTTTCCAGATGATCCGGCTCTGGGCACCGGTTCCTCCTCCCAGCAATGCGTCCAACGTATCGGCAAAGGACATGCTGGACGAGCCCACAAATAAACACACAATACCGGTGACCACAACTGCCACCAGCATTGCGATAAGTACAATGGTATTTCGTTTCTGTTTCTTTTCCAGTTCCTTAATATGATTCATAGGGGATTCTTCCTGATTCTCTCACGATTTTAACTCGTGCATTATACCACTCATTCTCCCTCTGCGTAAGCCCCCCGGGGGGATATTTCTTCCATAATAAACCGCTTTTCTGCGAATATCCACCCGATGGGGTTTGTATCCGCTCTTGCATACCGCTACAACAAGGGGAAAGGAGGTGTCATAATGGAGAGAATGGATACGATCACACAACACATAAACTGGCTACTGAAACGCAATGACCATATTCTCATCATCGGGCTCCGCGGCTTCTATTGGAATATACGACAAATTCCGCACTATTTGTACGATATAGTACGATCTAGTAACGGCAGGTTACTTTTCCTAAGCGGAAGGTCGCGCGTTCAAATCACGCCGGGGATGCCAGAACACCGTGACTGCAATGCAGCCACGGTGTTTTTTCGGACTTATAGGGTTCTCCTGCGGCACAGCAGAATAAGCAGGGCTGCACCAGAAATCGCAAATGTCCAGAACGGCCAGCCAGACTGGCCGGTTTTTGGCTGTTCCGGGTTTTCCGGCTGCGACTGGGTAACCGGGCTGACTTTGGGGCTGGCATCCACATGGTACATATAATCATCCCCTGTCCGCATGGGTACGGAAACCAGAAACGGATTGATGCATGCATAGCCCTGCGCTGCTTTATTCTGCATCAGAAGATACAAACCCGGGTCTATGTCTTCAAAGTTGGCCGTTCCTTTTGAATTGATCCTGACTGTCGTTCCCGCAAGCTTCTCTTTTTTCACAAAGGATGCCAGTTTCTTTGCAGTTTCATAGGCGTGAACCTTTTCAAAGGATACACCTGACGGAAGGATCTGCGCTGTTGGGGTGAAACTGTAGTTTCCGTCCTCTTCTATGATATCGCCGACACGGTAAAGCGTCAATTCCCCACCGGAAACAGGATCTCCCTGATAGTGCATGGTAACGCTGATGCTTCCCTGCCGGGTCAGATCCGGTACTTCATGGGCTGAAACCGGCTGCACCAGCATACAGATCAGCAAACATATCAACAGTATTTTTTTCATATCATTTCCTCCTCCACGCGTTTTCCACGTACAAGCAACCGGTGGCTGTTTACACCATAGGGGGTACATGTAACCAGTGTGCAGTAATCTTCCCCATCCACCCGGTACAACGCTTCCACATCCTGCGGTTCCACCACAAGAATCTGGTCAACCTCGTAGACCAATTCTCTGTTTAAGACCGACAGTGTAAAACGGTCGCCCTCTTTGATTCTATCCAGGTCGGTGAATAATTTTGCACTGGGCAGACCCCGATGTGCAGAAAGCACACAATGGTTCCCCGCGCCGCCTGTGGGAAGGCTGCTTCCCTGAAGATGTCCCACAGCTTTTTGGAGAACACCCTCCGAGGTACCATGATGAATCGGAAGTTCTACCCGTATTGTCTCGATCGTAATGTAACCCATGATGCCGCTGCCATCCAGATTCAAAGCTTCTTCATATCCCGGAACCTGATCGTAATACATAAAGGGGAAGTCGATCCCGGCAATACTCTGGTTATAGCTTTCCGCTGCGGAAAATAATGCATCATAGTCTTCATCCGATAACTTCTTCTGCGCCGCAGCATACTCTACGATGGCAGCGGATGCATGCAGGGAATTCCACCAGTTGCTGACGGTCGGATACAGCATCAGGGACAATCCAACGAGGAAACATAATATCAGGAATATAGTTGGCCATGCTTTTTTCATCGGTCTCTCCTTGCTGCTGCATATCCGGGAAGGCAAAGCCTTCCCGGATGTTACTGGTTACCGGCCAGTCTGGCGGCGTTTTCTTGCAAGTAGCACAACGGCAGATGCTGCCATCACTACAATGCCAAGCGTATAGAATACCAGCGTGCCTGTGCCGCCCGTACTGGGAAGCTGGGAGCCGGTGCTGTTGGCAACATCTGCTTCCACGGTCAGCTTGGTTTCATCACTGTCGCTGCCTTCTACAGTGATGTCAATGGTGCCGGTCAGCAAATTATAGCCAGCGGGAGCCTTCAGCTCTTTCAGCGTATAGGTTCCGTCTTCAAGACCCGTAAATGCAGCGAAGCCCCCGTCATCCGTTGTGATGACTGTTGCATCCTTCTGTTCTGCCACCCAGCTGACTTCCTCTGTTTCTGCATCGTAGGCATAGAATGCACTACTGCTGTTCATGAGCACGAACTGCGCGCCTGCCAGCTTCTTTTCCTCCTGACCGGTCTCGTACTTATCGATAACGATTTTTGCGGTGTACAGCTTCACCTCGTCGGGAATGGTGGTGAATTTACTGCTGTCGGTAGGGTCGTTGCTGTATTTCAGCACCGCATCATTTTCCTGAATGACGGAGACCGCACCGGCATTGACTTTTGCAGAATAGGTCACCTTAATCTGCTTTCCGGTCAGATCCTGTAGCTGCATCACATCGATGGCCAGTGTGAAGCCGTCCTCTGCAGCAGTGTTTGTCAAGGTATAATGGTCTGTCAGCAAGCTGCCGTCAACATAGAGCTGCACATCTTTCCCGAAAGTCAGACCAGCGCTCATGGTATCGGATATCTCATAAAGATAAGTATCGAAGCCCGTTGTATCCGGCACCTTGCCTTCAAGGGCGAATTCCACTATCTGACCCACTTCCACGCTGATGTCGTCAGCAGTTTTTTCAAAGGGGACATCGTTCTTATCATAGATCGTGGCATCAGGGCTGGTAGTGGTCAGGTTGCACAGGGCGCCGGTGCTGCTGGATACAAAATAGTAACCCAGCTCCAGACCGTCAGCGGATGCCTTTCCACCAGCAACAGTCAGTGCGATGCCGGTTTTTCCCTCCATCGCTCCCTGCAGCACCTTCGCAAAAGCTGCTGCGCTGAATGCATCATTTTTGGTAACGATGTAGAAGGTATTTCCCTCCCCATCGGTTACAGCATCACTGAGGGTAATGCCCCCATAGGCCTGCACGGCTGCCAGCCACTGGGAATCGGAGGCAATGGTATAGGAATAGGCGCTCTGGTCTTCGTTATATACCACATCAAATATCAGGTAAGCCGTATAGCTTTCACCATCTCTGGGATTTTCCACCGTGATGCTGCCGCTGTCTACTGCAAAAGCGGTGGTTGCCAGTGCCAGCGTGAGCGCCAGCACCACGGTCAGTCCAATGATTCTTCGCATCGATTTCATATTCTCGTTCCTTTCAAGATGATTGTTTTGTTACGCCTCAGGCGTTTCTTTCCGTTTTCTGCTGCGTGACCGTTTATACAACAAGGCTGCGCTCATTCCGGCAGACAATGCGGTGCCGCCAGCAGTATACAAAACGGTTCCTGCACCGCCAGTGCTCGGCAGGCGGAAGCCGGACTGGTTTGTGAAGTGGATGGTTTGCGGCGTATTGGAAAACTGAATCTCACGGGAGCCGCCACTGGCCTGCGTTTCATCTACGCCCTCCAGCGTATGAAAAACCAAAAAGCCCTCATAGTCATGCTCTTCTACGTTGACAACTGCACCGATCGGGATGTGTGGCAGGGTGATACTTTCACCATGCCCAAGGGAAAAGGAGATTCTGTTTCCCTGAACGGTGTAACCGCTGTTTCCTGCAGGCTCCGGCAGGATAAAAGCTTCCCCATCGAGAAAAACTTCCGCTGTAAAAGGAAATTTCAGAGAAACGGCTGGCCCGGCAATCATTTTTGTGACTGTAAGGTTTGTAACTGCTCGGTTGATGAAAGAGACCCGGCTCTCTTCAATTCCATTTTTATAAATACCGCTAATGTACGCCGTACCACCGGCGACGGTCACTTCCACAAAGAAAGCAGAGGTGTCATACAAATAATTGCCATTTCCACTTTTTTCTGTGATCCTGTAACAGAACACCCCCTCTTCTTCCGTACGGTAACCGATGGTAAGGTATTCTGCAACCGCTTGATCACCGGAAACTGTTATTGCAATCTCAGGCAGGGTATCTACAACCTGCCAGCTGTCTTCTGATTGCACCACCTGTTCTACGGCAAAGAAAAATGTGGATCGCTCCTGATAATCCAGTACAGTTTTGTAAATCGGAATCTGCACTGCAAAATCATAATCGGCATTGGTGACCGTGACATGGACTGTTCCGGACAGGGGAAATACACCGGATGCGCCATCCTGCGTACAGGATATTTCCCCGGTTGGTTCCACGGTACCAGTATAACTCGGGCGGAAACCGTCCAAGGCAGCAGAAATCTCCGTAACCTGATATGTTGTACCCGACAGGATCCCCTGTTCGATTACGGCTGTTTCCCCCGCGCGAAGAAGCAGGATGCCTGCTGTTTCAACTGTCCGGCGTTCCTCTCCGATTCGATAATGCGTTCCGGCAGGAATTAGCTTTTCGCCCAGCATGACCTGCATCTGGAAAAACAATTCCGACGGTATCACTGTTCCGGGTGCCGCCTGTTTGGTGATCTTCAGCGTTCCCAGCTTGCTTGTGTCGACACGGTTCCGGAATGTAACCGTTTGCGTCTGCTCTGCCGAAAGAACACCGGTACGAAATGCTGTAATGGCTTCCGCAGGATGATCTTCCGTTACGGTATCTCCACCTGCGCCGCTGAGAAGATATTCCACACCCGCATACTGACCTGTCAATTCATCCGGCAGGAGCTCTTCTACCACATAGCGGGTCGCACCATTTCCTTTACGGAGCATTTGGGTAAACTGGGCGCTCTGCCCCGCTTTCAGATAAAAGCAGTGATCTTCTCCGACAGTACCGGTACCGGCTTTACTGCCGTTTTGCAGCAGTCCATAGGTCGTGCCGGAAGTCAGGAAGGGTTCCTCCGTTGCATTGCCGGCTGCATCCGCTTTCATAACACGGAAACGGTAGTACAGGCTGTCAGCAACGAAATCCCGAACCACTTCATTTTCAGCAGGAGATAAATCCTTCGTAACGGTCAGGGATTCATCTGGAAGTGTGGGCAGTCTAAAGTCCAGAGAGCAATTGGCAACAGCCGAACCACGCTCCAGATAGTAGAATTTCAAGGTATGTTCGGAATAATCTGCAAAAGTCTTACCATCCGGACTCCAGCCGCCGTTGGGCATTCTTCCTGCCGCATCAAAGCAGGCGCGCAGCGACGTTGGAAAAGATGTAGCACTTCCGCCGGTTCGCTCTGCTGCCGTTGCGTTGGCTCCGCCCCAGCTTAAGTACTGCAGCACCTCACCCGTGGCAAAATTGATGGAGCCGTTTACTGTACCGTGGGTGCCGCCCAGATCGAGAATCAGCACATCATCCACAAATACCCATACGTCATCATCGCCTGAGAAGCTGAAAATCATGTTTTGATCGCCCAGTTTGCCGTTTTTTGTCTGAAAGAAATTCACCTGCATGGTCATGCCAAACCAGTAATCTGTATTATCTGTATCCACATGGTACGGCACACCGGCCTCCGTTGTATTGACCACATTTCCGCCGGTATAGGTAAACGGCAAAAAATCACCGTAGGATGTGCCGTAGCTTGCCGTTACAGAGTTTCGTTCCACATAGCTGCGCAGGCGGAAGCGGTTGGCCGAAATGTCATAATCCACTGCGTGATCAGCACTATCATACCAATAGTGGCTTCCACTTTGCTGCAAAATGGTATTGACCGGTGTATAAGCAGTTACGGCATGGTCACCGGAGGAAAACAGATATGCAAGGCTTCGCACAGATTCTGCAACACCTGGATCGGTTCTTTCTGTGCCGTCTGCATTACGGGTAAAATCCAGAACGGGATAGCCGTTTAATACACGTTCAACAGTTGCATGGTATTTAGTGTAGCCATCCTGATCATGAGCAGAATTGGTAGCAGGAGCGGGAATATTAACTGTTGCAGCATCCGCACCATTTTCCATTCTGGAATTGCGGAATGTGAAATAGCTGCTGATTGGCCGCCATGTGGCATTTCCGGCAGATTTATTGATATTGGTACTATAGTTAAACAACCGGAACGAGATTCCCTGACCAGACACGGTACTTAAGTCACCTTCCTGCATACCTGCATCGGGAGGTGGCTCTGTTTCCGCTGCAAGCTGCGGGATATTCATATCCTCCAACGGTACTGTTTCCGGAATGGTTTCCAGTGGTTGTGTGGATACCGGTATCGTTTCTTTTTGTTCTTCCGTTGGAGGTGGCAACGTTGGCTGTGGTTCACTTGCAGTTGTTTCCTGCGGCTGCGTTGCTGGCGGCTGTGTTGCTAATGGCTGTGTTGCTAATGGCTGTGTTGCTGGCGGCAAGGTTTCATTCTGTGTTTGCGTCGGTAGCAACGGCTCAGATGGGTTTGTTTCCACGATCGTCGGAAGCGGCGCTTCTGTTTGCACGGGTTCTGTTTGAACATTCTGCAAGTCTGTTGCGTACACGGACTGAACTGGCTGCATCCCCATGGATAAAAATACTGAAATACACAAAAGAACCGAACAAAACTTTTTGAATAACAAGCTCCTTCCCCCTATTCGATAACTCCTGCATCTTGAAGCGGCCAAATACGGAAAATAAGCTTTCCAACAATGCAGTCCTGGCTGATGCATTCAATAAAAGGTTTACCTGGCGCATTTGAATCCGGCTGCTGCATATCGATCACAGCAAGATGATCCTCCGGCACCTGATAAGGATATGTAAGACCATGCTCCATCAGAACCGATGCCGGTAAATCATTCCCATTCACAGACAGCTTCCCCTGTCCATCTATATGGATCGAATCTCCTTGAATTGCAATAATGCGGTTCATCCGAATCTGATTGTCGCGCCATAGTACAACGATGTCACCGGTTTTTATTTCAATCGGTCTGCAGGAAATCACAATCTGTCCTTTTTTCAGATCCGGTTCCATGGAAGAATCCGTCACTGGGTATATCGGAAACCACAATGCAGTGATCAATACCATCAGTGCTGAAATTACCAGGAGAATTGAAATTGCAGTTTTGAACCGTACCCAGCGCTGCTTCTTCTGCAAGGTTCGCTGTAATTCCGTTTCCAGTTGTTGCTCCGACAGTTCAATATCACGAAAACCTTTTTTCATAGATCAGATACCTCTTGTTGTATTTGGAATCAAAATGCTCTCACATAACATATATATGCTGCAGCTTTCCCAAATAGAACAAAAACCTGAGACAAATTGTCTCAGGTAATAAAAAAAGGACACACCCAAAGGTGTGTCCTTCGTAAATCAGCCGGTTCCACTCGTAGAGAATAGGAAATCATGCAGTACGGCATTGGTCTTTTCATAGTCAAGCGCATAACCGACAGAGCCGGACATCACTTTCATGCCGCTGTAATAGCTTTGATCGATCGGAATGGTCATCTGGTCAAATTCAGACTCCAGGAATTTGGGAGAGTACAAAATCAGCTCCGCAATTTCACCCATCGTCAAGTTGGTCTTAATCATCGGCATGACCATATCACAAAGATTATTCAGTTCAGCAAAAGTAGAACCTTTCAATTTATCTACAACTGCCAGAATGCATCTTCTCTGGCGTTCGATACGACCCCAGTCTGTATCAACTGATCTAAGTCTTGCATAGTCAAGTGCCTGCCATCCATTAAGATGATTCGTGCCCACAACAAAATCCCAATTGCGGAAATTCTTAAAATGCTTAACTTCTGCTTCTGTCAATTCCATTTCAATACCGCCGATCGCATTGACAATTTCCATAACAGAATTGAAATTCACACGCACATAACGGTCAAGCTCAATTTTGAATGCATCCTCCATTGCCTGCATAACAGCCACAGGTCCTGCCCAGCGATGGGCACTCGTCAGCCATTCATACTTTCCCTTATAAGGTCCATCGAGCATTTTAATTGCCATGCATCTGGAGAAGCTGACAAGTTTAACTGTTTTTTCCGCTTTGTTAATGGAAACAAGAATGTTAAGGTCATAACGGGCATCACTTGCAAATCCATCCGTACGCTCATCTGAGCCAACAAGAAGAATGTTCATAACATTCTTATCCTTGAACAAGGCACCATCACTGTAATTCGGAGCTTCCTCCATGGCAAGGCCTGTTATATCAATCGTTTCTTCTGGTTCTGTCTCATCGATCGATGCTGGCGAATCATCCGGCTCTGTATATATAACTGCACTTGTCGGTGCAATCGGATCAGACGAACCGTCATCGTATGTAATCAAGCTCAATTTAGACCACACAAATGCTATGCCAGCACCCAAAAGCATAGAAAAAATAAGCAAGAAAATTAAAGCAATCAAACCGATTCGTTTGCCTATGGAAACTCTCGGTCTATTTGAAAACTGACCTTTTGACATAAAATTACCTTCCTATCATAATTTCAGAAATAGCATAATACTTCAATATAATAGTATTATATCGCAAACCGTCGCATAATGCAACTGGAATATTCATTCAAACAAGAGGGAATACAAATATTTGTATTCCCTCTCTTCGTGGTTAAAGCAACTATCGTGCTGCTGTTAAGAAACATGCCAGCAGGAGTTACCAGAGTTACTTCCTGTGGCAGACGAAGCGGGGTGGTGTGCAGCACCGAACAACGTTCCTTGATGTACCGTAGATGTTTTCTGCCCAACATTCCGATAGGCTTAGCATCTTCTTCATCCAGTGCCAAGCAAGGGATGTAGTAATCGCCATGCAACTCATACCAAAGACCTTTTTGCTCGTTATAAATGTACTTTTCCATTATGTAATCCTCCAAGATTTTTATATTCGCACATATGTCACAAGTTCCCGATTGCCACACTCTGATATATCGGTTTATCAGATTTTTCTTCCCTTGCTTTTGCCCATATGGGGTGTCGTAGGCAAGGTAAACACGAGTGAAATCATATAACGGGATAAGGTGAGCAAACTGCAAAAAACCGTTGCAGCGCAACGGTTTTGGAGAATTTTGTTGATGCCCTATGGAGGGCAATAACAGCATTAGATTTTTAGAAATTCAAGTTTGTCTAATAGTTAAGTCTATTCTATCAAATTGCTGCAGTATATGCAAGAACAGTCACGGCAGAAACATCTGCCGTGACTGCAACTGTTTTATGAACCCCGACCTTTCGATCGGGGCTTCGTGTTTGCGTTACCTATTTTCACGGTTAGGGGGAGCGAGCCGCGCGCTGCCAGTGGCAGATCGAGCAAGGCGAGCGAGTGGCTGCGGTCGGCAGATGAGGAAGGCGCTCCGCCGCCGACGAAGATGCCGAGCACCGCAACAGGATATCTATCGTCCTGCCGTTGC
>JAFYLN010000046.1 GCA_017537045.1 Oscillospiraceae bacterium
GGAACTGCAGTTCTTGCGGCATCGGGCAGTATCCCAATAGAGAATATCAAAGCCGGTGACTATGTCTGGGCATGGGATGAGCAAACCGGAGATGTTGCGTTGAAACAGGTTGTTGAGACATATGTTAATGAGTCCGGCGAGCTGATTCATGTATTTGTCAACGGCGAAGAGATCATTACAACACCTGCCCATCCTTTCTATTCCCCTGTTAAGGGATGGACAGATGCAGTTCATCTCCGTGCTGGTGATATTCTTGTTCTTGTCAACGGCGAGTATGTTGTTGTCGAGAAGGTGCAGCACGAGATTCTGGAAGAACCCATAACTGTATACAATTTCCAGGTCGAAGATTATCATACTTATTATGTCGCTGATGCTGGTGTGCTTGTTCATAACAATTGCAAGCAGCAACTAGTAGCTGGCGATAAAAATGGCTGGAATGCTCGCGTTTCAGTTGGAGGCATGGAGGATCATAATCCACCTCATGCGCATATTTTTTTCAAGAATCAAAAACTTGCTTCCGTAACAGAAAACGGAACATATCTTGCGGAATCCTTTGGTAAGCTAAAAGATGGCTTTAAGTTTGTAAAGAAAAATCTCCCTGCGATAGCTGAGGGAATTAGGACATGGTGGGTAAATTATGGACAATAAAATAACTGATGTTGTCGATTATGTGATAAGGTTACAAACAGATAAACTTTTCTTAATGTCAGAATATAAGGAGTATGTCGATAATTGCTACTCAATTGAAAACATATCTGGAATAATACCCAGCGATGTTTTATGTTCTTTTATCAAAGCAGCAAAAGTAAAACGTAAATTAAGATTAATGTTAGGGGAATTGCTTTGGTATGTTGATGCTCAGTCTGTGACAGATATCAACTTCAGAATGCTATTGACATTCCCATCACGGTACAGGAATACCTATGTTTCAGTATTAGGACATAAAAATCTTTCCTTCTACCAGATGCAAACGCTAAATCGATATCCGCAATCATTTGAGGCCTTTTCATGGCTGTTTGACCATATTTGTTGTTATGAATTTTTCACGGAAGAAGATATGTATAAAATACTTTCCGAGAATTGTGATACAACACAGTATGGAATTCAACAATGTATTGATTCTGCATATGAAAAATACGGTGAATCAAGAAAACTTAGTTTTGCTATCGAGTGGCTTATGAAAAATAAATAACACCTTTCTGCAGTTCTTCCTATGTTCAAGTTTTTTCATGATGGAAGTAACCAAGATTCAAGAATATCTGTATTATGAGCATGATGATTCTTCTAGGGGCAATCTGCTGACTGGCTACAATGGCAAGACCATTACCAGTGATACCATTGACAACATACTGTTTGACGGCACCTAAAGCGACGTTTGGAAGCTTATTCTTGAGCTGAAAGGTCAATATACATCCTCAAAAATACCCACACGAAATCCATGCGGTTTCGTGTGGGTATCAAGTGCATAATTGGGCATTGCAGTTAGTCCCAAGATACTGAGACTGGTCTCTATTATGTATCCAGCCGTTATTATGATCCTGAGATCGGTCGGTTTATTAATGCAGATGATGTTGATCTGCTGGGTGCAAATGGCGATTTTGCTAGTCTTAACCTCTTTGTATACTGCGGAAATAATCCTGTATCAAGGGAAGATCCTAGTGGCGGCCTTTGGGTAACCGCTGGGTTAATGGCCGTTGGTGGGCTGATTGGTGCAGCAATTAGTGCAGTCAGTTCCGCTGTTACTCAACAAGCGCTTACCGGAACAGTTAACTGGAAATCCGTTGGCGTTGCAGCAGCTTCAGGTTTTGTTAGTGGCGCTGTAGCAGCTAGTCCGTTAGGTATTGTAGGACAGCAGATTGCAGGTGGTGTTATTGGTGGGCTGTCTTACGCTGCAGATTGTTATGTCAATGATAAAGCGATGAAACTGGATGAGGCTATCCTTTCTGTCGGTATGGGAGTTGTTTCTGGACGTATTGGTGGTTCTGGCGCAAATGAAAAAATGGTACTCAGTAATGCAGCAAAAAGCGCGAAGCAAACTATTGCACGTGAATCGCGTAGAGCTAATCAGCAGTATGCTCAGAAAGTGATTGCAGCAACCATTAGCTCTCGCAACAACACATTTGCCAGTACAGCATGGGTTGCCAGTTTTAGATTTGCTGCTGGTACAGGTATATCTAATGGAGCTACTGGAAAATATAGCAGTCTGGAATTATTTCCTAATGCACCTACATGGAAACCCTGGTAATTTAGTGAGGATTAAGTATGGACTTTGGGTATGTATTTATGTTCCTTGGAATCTCAATTCTATCTAGTCTGAATTGTAAAAATTCAGCAATGGGAATGATAGAAAAAACCGGAATAAATTCACGGCATTATCCTAAGGGGTATACCAATCCTGCTAAATGGGTTAGAGTGCTATTTAAGATCAAGCAACGTGTAATTCCACGATATCTTTACTTTGAACTTATCCTATCTCTTATTTTTGCACTCATTGGCCCAATCAATCTAATTATTTGCGTTGTTGTAGACTGTGCCCCAGACATTGTTGGCATATTGGTAATGCTCCATATTTGTTTGGTTGTTATCAATATGATCTACTTTTCAATTCTGTCATTTCGTCTAAAGAGGTAATAAATCTTTATACTAGCAAGCATCGCCTTTTGGGGACAAAAGGCAGTTTGCTGGGATAGTCCCAATCCCTTAAAGGTTTCAGGAATATTCCTGACAAGTGCCGTGGGAGTACAACGGCGATGCTTGCTGGTACATAACATCTACATTCCGCTGTTGTAAATATTTCGTGAATTTTCAAAGTTTGGGCTACATTTTTGCTCCTTTCGTGAGCTAACAGATAGAGGGAGTTTTTCTCCTTTCAACTGTTGTTCTCACAAAGGAGGTAACCAATGGAAGCTATGGAATCACCCGATTCCATAGCTTCCGGGAAAACTGAATGAGGCGCTATTTTTCCCCCGCAGCTAATACCACGACAACGA
>JAFYLN010000047.1 GCA_017537045.1 Oscillospiraceae bacterium
ACCATCAGCTATGTCGGGCAGACCGACTGGGACGGGATGTCCTCGCATATCAAGGGCTTTTACACCATTACCGACGGCGACCTGATGCTGGAGGGGGAGCATGGATGAGCTTTCCCAAAACTTTCAGATTCTGATGAACGGCCTGCTGGATACGCTCGTACAGAATCCAGGCGCATGAAAAGAGAAAGATCTTGATGGATTCTCTGGCATTTTGAAGATTGGGACGTTTGTTGAAATTGGAGAAAAAGGAATTATTTGAAAATACGGTGCCGGGGAAGGCGCTGGCGACCATGGCGCTGCCGACGATCGCGAGCCAGATCATCATCCTGATCTACAATCTGGCGGATACCTGGTTCATCGGGCGGACAAACAACCCCTATATGGTTGCGGCCTCCTCCCTGGGCCTGACGATCTATCTGGCCGCGGTTGCGCTTGCCAATGTGTTCGGCACCGGCGGCGGGGCCCTGATGGTGCGCCTGATCGGGGAAAAGAGAACGGAGGAGGCGCGAAGCGTTGCTTCCTACAGCGTAGCGGCAGCCGCCATTGGGGCAGCAATCTTCTCGCTGCTTGTGCTCAGCTTTCTCGAACCGCTGTTAAAGATGCTGGGCGCCAGCAGCAACACGCTGAACTATGCAAAGCAATATGTCTTCGCGACCTCCGTGCTCGGCGGAATCCCAACTGTGCTGTCCATGACCGTGCCGACAATTCTCCGTGACGCGGGCTTTCCGAAGGAAGCAGGGATCGGCGTGGGGATCGGAAGCCTTCTGAACGTGGCGCTGGATCCGATCTTCATGTTCCTGCTGCTTCCCAGAGGGCAGGAAGTGCTCGGCGCGGGGATCGCGACCATGCTGTCCAACTGCTGCTCACTGGCCTACTTCATCGTCATCTATCGAAAACTGCGCGATACCACGGTGCTGGTCATCCCGCGCCGGATGGAAAAGATCGGCAGGGAAGCGAAGCGATCGCTGTATTCCGTCGGCATCCCGGCTGCGTTTGCGATTTTTCTGTTTGACCTCGTCACCATCGTGATCAACCGGCTGACGGCATCCTACGGAGATATCCCGCTGGCGGCGATGGGCATAGTCCTGAAGCTTGAACGGATTCCGATCAATATCGGACTGGGTATCTGCCTCGGAATGGTGCCTCTGGTTGCCTACAATTACGGCGCGGGCAACTACGGGCGAATGCATCAGGTCTCGTCTCTCGCGCGCACGGTGATCCTGGTGTTCTCCTGTGCCTGCGTGCTGCTGTTCTGGGTTTTCGCGCGGCCTGTCATTGCCGCGTTTATCTCGAATGAAGAGACAGTCACCCGGGGCGCGGCTTTTCTGAGAGGGCGCTGCCTGGCGCTTCCGTTTATGATGATCGGCTATCATAGCGTGAATTATATGAATGCCGTAAACCGGGGGAAGGTTTCCTTCCTGCTGGCAATTGTCCGGCATCTTGTGCTGATCATCCCCGTCATGCTGCTGATGAACCGAATCTGGGGGCTGGTGGGCCTCACCTGGTCCCAGCTTGCGGCGGACTTCCTGAATGCGATTGTCGCCGTTCTGATCTTCCGGCATGTTGACCGCGAGATCAGGGACGATATACCGGTATAAAGCAATAATAAGAAGCAGGCTGCTTTGTTTCCGATATAATCACAGAAATCAAAATCGCCGCCGGGCACATCATCACTGAAAACCAGTGACCAGTGCCCGGCGGTTTTCCTATATTCAGTTTTCTGTCTGCAGAATCAGACCGTACTGTTTACTTGATTTCCTGCTCCAGCGCGTCAAACTCGGGGGAAGAGAAGAAATCCAGGAGCGATCGCTGTACCGAAATGCATGCTGTAAAGTATGGTTGAAACCAGAAATTTAAGCAAGATACTGGTAGCGTTGTCGGGAATCCATCTCACAAAGAAGCAATATCATGGAATCGTCAGCTTGACCATGGTACCGCCTCCTTCGCGGGACTTGATCGTCATTTCTCCGCTGCACATCATTTCCAAGCGATGCCGTATGTTGGTAAGCGTGGCATGGGGCTTGCTCTCATCAGAGGGATCAAAGCCCGGGCCGGTATCCTCCACAATGATCTCAGCACCAGCATCCGTGTATCGCGTCCGGATGGAGATATGCAGTGGCTCGCCATCGGGGTCCAACCCGTGCTTGACGGCGTTTTCCACGATGGGCTGGAGGGTCAGCGGCGGCAGTCGAAAATGGGTGAAGGTCGTGTCCCAATCCACGACAAGCATATCGTCATGCCGCGCCTGTTCCACGGCCAGGTAGGCGCGGGTGTGCTCCAGTTCTTCGGAGAAGAGAATGGCAGTGTCGCTGGCGACGGCGTTGAAATTCTTGCGCAGATAGTTTGTGAAATCCAGCGTGATCTGCCGGGCCTTCAGGGGGTCGAGTTTGCAAAGGCTGTAGATGCTCATCAGGGTATTATAGATGAAATGCGGCCGCATTTGGAGCACCATGACGTTGGCACGTTGATTAGGGAATCGCTGAACAAAAGGTGTCAGTACTAATTTCTTTGTCCCAAACGTATTTTTTTCGCAGATTACGCGAAATATACTATGGAATAGTGGATATTGGGGCGATATTTAGCCCGAGGTTCATTTGTTTTCCGAGTGTTTTCCCGGAAAAGGGCGCAATACACCCTTGTTCATGCATTACAGAACTGTTCGGTACGTCCTCCGCGAATCAGCATGAGCAAATTTGCGCAGGCAAAGAGCATATGGAACCGATTCAGATTTTTCTTGAGCCCTTTGTAAGCAACCTTCCTGTAACCGAAGTCACGTTTCACAATAAGAAAAGCGTGCTCAACCTTACACCGAACAGATGATTTCCGGTGTTCAATGAATTTATCCCAGTTGAAGCCCTTGAATACATCTGTCGTTTTCAGGCTGCTCGGCCTTTTAGCAATCCGAAGTGCCATGGACTTCAGGTGCTCATCATCGGATTCCGCAATGCGCTGTGCAATTCCAAGATATCCGGAATCTCCGTAAAGGACATCATCGTCTTCCCGGATCAGCTTTGTAGCTTCCTCTACATCATGCACATTCGCCGATGTCGCAGTGACGGTGTGCACACAACCGGTTCCAGCATCTACACCAATATGTACTTTCATGCCGAAATACCACTGATTTCCCTTTTTGGTCTGGTGCATTTCAGGATCGCGTTCACCCTTCTCATTCTTTGTAGAACTTGGAGCTGCAATGAGGGTGGCATCTACAATGGTACCGCCATGCATGATCAATCCAGCATCATCCAGTGCTTTCTTGATATCATCGAAGATGATTTTCCCAATGTCATGCTCTTCCAGAAGATGCCTGAATTTCAACAGCGTGGTGGCGTCAGGAACAGATTCCGTCATGAAGTCCAGTCCCATGAATTTTCTCATGCAGTAGCTGTCATAGATGGCATCTTCGACACCGACATCGGAAAGATTAAACCAGATCTGCAGGAG
>JAFYLN010000048.1 GCA_017537045.1 Oscillospiraceae bacterium
CGGCTCGGAACTGGAGTTCTATCTGTTCAAACTTGACGAGAATGGGGATCCCACCAATGTTCCCTATGACCATGCAAGCTACATGGATGTGGCCCCGGAGGACAAATGCGAAAATGTCCGCCGGGAGATCTGCCTTGCTCTGGAGCGGATGGGAATCCAGCCGGAATCCTCCCACCACGAGGAAGGTCCCGGACAGAATGAGATTGATTTTCGCTATTCCGATGCCCTGAGTGCGGCGGATCATGCTGTGACATTCTGTACGGTGGTCAAAACCATTGCGGCCCGGAACGGACTTCATGCAGATTTCTCGCCTAAGCCTCTGGACCGGAAGCCTGGCAGCGGATTCCACATCAATATCTCCGTAAACGGAGGCGACGAAATCGTAGCGCAGCGGATGATGGGCGGTATTCTTAGTAAAATCCAGGATATGACCCTGTTTTTGAATCCAACGGAGGAGTCCTACCGGCGTTTGGGTGAGTACAAGGCACCCAAATATATCTCCTGGTCCACAGACAACCGCTCCATGCTGATCCGGGTTCCGGCAGCGGCGGGAGAGTACCGCCGTTTTGAGCTTCGCAGTCCCGACTGCACCGCCAATCCCTATCTGGCCTTTGCTCTGCTGATCTGGGCGGGACTGGACGGGATACTCAACAACATCGCTCTTCCCGAAAGATCCAATGTCAACCTATATACCGCCTCCCCCAAGGATCTGTGGGGACTGGAGACCCTGCCGCTTACCCGCAGCAATGCTGCCAAGGCAGCTCTGTCCAGTGATTTCCTCAAGGCTCACCTGCCGGAGTCCCTGATCCATTATTTCTGCGAACCCTGATCCGAATTCAAATTCGCAGAAAGGAGGGAGCATATGGTATTCAGCGAACAAACATATCGTGTACTGGTAGTGTCAGCGGCGCAGAAATTCAACGACGCGCTGCTTCCTCTGCTACCCTGCTCTGAGTATTACCCAGTATGCGTTGTCCACAATATTGCGGCAGCCCGTCGGGAGCTTCTGGGAAACGCTTATGATTTTGTCATCATCAATGCGCCGCTGACCGATGATTACGGAACCCGCTTTGCCATCGATGCTTCCGGCCATACCGGCACGGTGGTACTGCTCCTGCTCCGTATGGATGCCTATGAGCAGATCCATGCCAAGGTCACACCCCATGGTGTCTTTACCCTGCCGAAGCCCACCCCGATCCAGACCCTTCAGCAGGGCCTGCGCTGGATGGCAGCAGCCAGAGAACGCCTGCGGAAGCTGGAAAGCAAGGCCCTTACCATTGAGGAAAAGATGGAGGAGATCCGGCTGGTAAACCGGGCAAAGTGGCTCCTGATCGAACAGCTGAAGATGACGGAAGCCGAAGCGCACCGCCACATCGAAAAGCAGGCCATGGACCGGTGCTGCTCCAAAAAGGAGATCGCGCTGGGGATCATCAAAACATATTCATGATGGAAAACGCCTGAAATAAGATTTCCCTAAGGCGACATCACCCTTAGGTTCCACTGCTCACGCGTGCAGGTTCAAGTCCTGTTGCCCGCACCAAATAAGAACGAAAGTTATGATACCATTGGTATTGCAACTTTCGTTTTTTCTTTTTATAAAAACCCTTGTCCTTCAAGGCTTTTCAGCTTTTGGACACAAAAGATAAGTTTCAGCATAGGTAATTGTCTCCGTTTTTCATGCCTTGCAGAACTACAAAATAGTAGGAACCACGAACCTATATACCACAATGTAATTTTTCTCAAAAAAGATTAGTTTCATTGTGAAGATAAATTTCATTGTCAAAAAGAATAGTTTCAACGTAAAAAGCACCCAAGGTCAATGACCCTTACCGCAGAGTGATTTGGAGATGCAATGGCAAGTTCAATGGTAAAGCCAAGTGCGAGACAGCGACCCTTGATGCAGAGGTCATTCAGCAAGCCTTCCTCAAAGCCTTTAATCAGCTGATGGGCTCCCGTGAGAAGCACCTCAAAGCCTGTGAAGTAATGCGCGAGGTGGTGGCTGATTGAACCGAACTCAATGCAGAAATCGAAGCCTTGAACGAAGAACTGCAGGTGGTTGCTGAACTGCTCAGCCAGTGCATCAAGGAGAATGCTTCCAAGGAGCAATCCCAAGAGGAATACACCAGGAAGTACAACCGTCTGGTCAAGCGTTATGAAACGGCGGTGGATCGGCTGAACGAAGTAACTGCAGAGCGTGACAGCCGGATGCAGCGAGACCGAGAACTTCGCATTTTCATCGGCACAATAGAAAAACAACCCCTCGTCCTTGAAACCTGGGACGAAGGGTTATGGCTTACACTTTTGGGAAAGGCAACGGTACACAAAGGCAACAGAATAACATTCCGATTCAAGAACGGAACGGACATCGAGGTTGGGGTTGAATAAACCCCGCCTTTTTTGTTTGGGTGGAAAAGTTCATATTTATGTGATATAATCTGTTCGATAAATAAGAATTTGCCTAATAGATGCACTGCGCCAAAGCCTCCTCGGGCGCTCCCGCGCCAGTTGAACAAACTTGAATTTGATGGTGAGATAGTATGAATAAGAAAGTAAAAATTTTAGAAGAACGGATTTCAGCAGAAGAATATATAGACTTTTTGAAAAGAACGGACTTGGGTTCTCAATATCCAAAAGAGCGGTTCGAAAATCGAATTGCAAAACTTGTCAAAACCGTTTCTATCAGTCTTGTCGCACGAAATGAATGCGGCACGGTTGTTGGTGTCTTGTTTGGCTTGACCGACTTTGCCTATTGGCTCTATATAACAGATTTGGGCGTAGATAGAGCATACACGGGGCAGGGGATTGGCAAACAACTCATGAAAACAGCCCACGAAATTGCAGGCGGCGAAAAAGATATTGCGGTTTATTTGATTGCCAATGAGAACGCAGTTGGTTTCTATGAGAAACTTGGCATGAAGAAATCTACAGATGTAATGCAGTACAACAAAATCGAGTGGACAGATTTTGTGGTGGAATGACAAATTCCAATTTAGGTTATCGGCTTTAGTAAGCAAAGTACAAGATATGGGGATTCGTCCAAAATAACGGACAAATTCCCATATATACTGGCATCAAAAGGTGGTGCCAGATATGTCTAAGAAAAAAGCCCTGAGTTTCAAACAGTTTATCAAGCGTTTCCCTAATGAGGAAGCTTGCTTCGATTATCTCTACAAAGTGAAGTGGCCTAATGGCTTTGTATGCCCTGTATGCGGCCACCGGCACTGCTATGCGATCCGTGGATATGGTCGCTTCCAATGCGCAAATTGCCGTCACCAGACCTCACTGACAGCCAATACAGTTATGCACCGCAGCCATCTGCCGCTCCATAAGTGGTTCTGGGCAATCTATTTGGTAGCTTGTGACAAGCGTGGTATTTCCGCCCTGGCATTGGCAGGAAAGATCGAGGTGTGCTACGAAACCGCATGGAATCTTTTACGCCGTATCCGCACAGCTATGGAAATGCGAGACGAGCACTATGTGCTTGGCCAGATTGTAGAGTTTGATGATGCCTATTTTGGTGCGAAAATTAAGGGTATCCGGGGGCGTGGAGCAGGAAATCAGGGTGTATTTATTGCCGTTGCCAAGAACGAGAAAGGCAAGCCCACTTATCTGAAAATGAAATTGACAGATAATGTCCAGATCCCTTCTGTAACCAGCTTCGCATCTGAAAATATTGCGCTTGGTTCCGTGGTTCAGACAGATGGCTACAAAAGCTACCGTAAGCCTTTGAAAGAAGGTTACATCCACGAAGCTCAGGACTTCGATCCGAACAGCGAACACCTAAAGTGGCTCCACCGGATCACCGGTAATGCCAAAGCGTTTATTAACGGCACCTACCACGGCACCAGCACAAAGCATTTACAAATGTATCTGAGCGAGTTCTGCTATCGCTTCAACCGCCGCCTTTTCGGCGGTGCTATCTTCGATCGACTGTTAATCGCCATCGCAGGCTAATGCTATATTTTGTGGTCTGCTTATTAAAGCCGATAACCTAAATTCCAATTTGTCGGTCGGTTGCATACACTTCTTGGGTTGCATCTCAATGCAACTTTGCAACCCAATGCAACCCGTATCGAAAATTGCGTTTGTTGCCATGAAAAGGGCGCGCTGCAAAAACGGCATTTTGCA
>JAFYLN010000049.1 GCA_017537045.1 Oscillospiraceae bacterium
ATTCCGAGGAGGGGCGAAGCCCCGACGTGGGAATCTCCCGGTACGATGTTTGATTTTTCGGCATTTATCGATGGATTGTACCAGGAGATTGCCACGTCGCGCTATGCGCTCCTCGCAATGACAGTGGTTGTCGGTGGCTGGTTGCGTCGATTTAAACAGAGCGGCAAACTGAAATTTGAACTTTCCGGCAGGGTATGAAAAGACTGTGAATTATGCTGTCCTCCACTTGCCAATTGAGATGGCTGTGCTATAATATGGGTACGATTATGTCAGCACCAAAGAGGTTGGTATCATGAAAAAAATGTTGTTTGTAATGAATCCCTATTCCGGCATGCGCCGCGCAGTCCGGTATCTGGCCGATATCATTGCGATGTTTAACCGTGCCGGATTTGAAGTGGTTACCCATATGACCGGTGGGCAGGGCGATGCGGAGACTGTCGTGCAGGAAATTGCGCCGCGGATGGATCTGGTGGTGTGCTGCGGCGGTGACGGGACGTTCAATGAAACCATTTCCGGCATCCTCAAAAGCGGCACCGCAGTGCCGGTGGGCTATATTCCTGCCGGGTCTACCAATGATTTTGCATCCAGCCTGCGCCTGTCGACCAATATTCTGCAAGCGGTGCAGGATATTCTGGAGGGCGAGGCTGTGGCCTATGACGTTGGCAAGTTCGGCAGCCGCTATTTTTCCTACGTGGCATCTTTCGGTGCGTTTACCAAAGCCAGCTACACCACACCCCAGAGTATTAAAAATGCCCTCGGTCATACGGCTTATGTTCTGGAAGGTATTACGGAATTATCCCAGATCCGTAAGGAGCATGTGCGGATGGAGATCGATGGACAGGTCATCGAGGATGATTTCCTCTTCGGCGCTATCAGTAATTCCACTTCCGTTGGCGGCATTTTGACACTGGATCCGAAACAGGTGGACATGGCAGACGGAAAGCTGGAAATCCTGTTGGTGCGGGCACCGCAGGATCTGATGGAGCTGTCTGAATGCATTCTGGCAGTACAGAGCCAGAAGTATAACTGTGCCATGATCACATTCCGCAGCGCGGAGCGGATCAGGGTCTATGCCGATCCCTTTATGCCTTGGACGCTGGACGGCGAACGGGAGGAAGGACACGCTATGGTGGATGTGGAAAATATGCACCATGCCATTCGTTTGATACAGAAGGTGAAAAAAGATGCATAATTCCACACTTTGCTATATCGTCCGGGGTGACGATGTGTTGATGCTCCACCGGGTCAAAAAGAAAAATGATGTGAATCAGGATAAATGGATCGGCATCGGCGGAAAGTTCGAAGCCGATGAAACGCCTGACGAATGCCTTCTGCGGGAAACCCTGGAGGAAACCGGCCTGACCCTGACTTCCTGGAAATGCCGGGGTGTGGTCACCTTTCTGACCAACGGCCCATGGGATGGGGAGTATATGTACCTGTTCACCGCAGACGGCTTTGAAGGACAGCTCAAAGAATGTGACGAGGGCGACCTACGATGGATCAGCCGTGACTTTCTGGATGCACTTCCCAAATGGGAGGGCGATCAGATTTTCCTCGACCTGTTGTGGCAGGATGCACCGTTCTTTCTGCTGAAGCTGCGCTATGATGGCGATAAGCTGGTGGAGGCCGTTCTCAACGGTGAAAGGATTCGATAAGGAATGCCCGCCAATGGCGGGCATTTTGCTTATTTGTGGAACAGTGGCTTGATCTTCTGGCGGTAAATGAGTGCAAAGAAGAAGCAGGTTGCAATAGCGCTGGCAACCTCGGCGATGGGATAGGAAAGCCAGACACGGTTTACATTGCCGGTCAGGCTCAGCAGGTAGGCAACGGGCAGCAGCACCACCAGCTGGCGGCAGATGGAGGTAACGGTGGAGTAGATGCCGTTGCCCAGTGCCTGAAAGCTGGCACCCAGAGAAATGCACACAGCGGCAATGGGAAAGCTCCAGCTGATGGTACGCAGGGCGCTGCGTCCGATACGGAGGAATTCATCCGAGGGATTAAACAGTCCCAGCAGCATATCTGGCAGGAACTGGAATACCAGCAGGCCGGTTGTCATTAAGGCAATGGCAACGCCCACAGCCAGCTTGAGGGTCTTGACGATGCGCTCCGGCTTTCTGGCGCCATAGTTGTAGGCAATGATGGAAATGGTGGCGTTGTTGATGCCGAAGAGCGGCATGAAAAAGAAGCTCTGAAGCTTGAAGTAGATGCCGAAAACACTGGTGGCGGTTTCGGTGAAGCCCTGCAGGATCTGGTTCATGCCAAAATTCATAACAGAACCGATGCTGTTCATCACAATGGAAGGAACGCCGACCGTAAGGATCTTGCCAACGATCTGCTTATCCAGCTTGATGTAATGCTTACCAAGCTGAATATCGGGGTTGAATTTGATATTGAAATACAATGCCAGCAGCGCAGAGGTCCACTGGCCGATCACCGTTGCCCACGCAGCACCGGCAATGCCCATGGCGGGAAGACCGAACCAGCCGTGGATCATAATGGGGTCGAGGATGATATTCACGATGGCACCGGTGCTCTGGGTGATCATGGTATGCACCGTCCGTCCGGTAGCCTGCAGCAGACGCTCGCACAGGATGCTCATAAAGACACCCAGTGTCAGGATGCAGCAGATGCGGGTGTACACGATGCCGCCTTCGACGGTTTCAACCACAGTCGACTGCATCTCATAGTAAGGCCGCACACCGAAAATGCCGAACAGAATGAATGCAACGGTAACAATGAGCATCAGCGTGATGCCGTTTCCGGCTGTGCGGTTGGCAGCGTCCTGATTGTGTTCGCCAAGGCTTTTGCTCAGCAGGGAATTGACACCAACACCGATACCCACGGCAAAACCGATCTGCATGTTTTGCACGGGAAATGCCAGGGACAGGGCAGTGACAGCACTTTCGGAAATCTGGGAAACGTAAATGCTGTCCACTACGTTGTACAGCGCCTGTACCAGCATGGAAATGATCATAGGCAGCGCCATATTGACCAGCAGCTTGCCGACGGGCATAACGCCCATTTTGTTTTCTGGAGGAAGATTGTTGCTCATAGGTTGCTCCTTGTTCTTTGTCTGTGAATTGCAAATTTCAGTTTGTCGTACAGTCTTACAATGATCTCGTAGGGGCGGCGATCCGCCGCCCGCGCAGCGGGATATTTCGGATTGGGATTGGTTTTAGGCGAATTAGCAACATTGTACTGCCGGGCGGCGGATCGCCGCCCCTACGTTATCCACGGCACACAGCACGACAAACATCAATTTGAAATCCACATAATATCCATAATATCATAATATATCAAAATGGGACAAAAAGCAACACAAAAAAGCACCGCTGCTTTTTCTGCAGCGGTGCGGTATTCATGTGGCAAAAATTACAGATACTTCTTCATTTCCTCGGAAGCGTTTGCAACGTCCTCGGAGATGCTGAAGGTCAGGTTCATGCTGTTAATCTCTGCAAAACGTGCAGCCCAAGCCAGGAACTCGTCCACAACTTCGTGGCCGGCATCAACGGGCTTGTTGATGGTCTTGTACAGGTTGTCAACGAAAACATGAGTAATGTCGAAATTACCGGCATGCAGGCCGCTGATGAAACCCTTCAGCAGGTCAGCGCTGTTGATGCCGTATTCCTTGGCATCTACCAGACGGACGCGGTAGTTCAGATCATAAGTAAGAGTCTTGCCGTACTCGATGCAAACCACGTCACCAGCAGCGGTGTCAACGGTCTGGTGAACAGCATCGATCAGCTTCTTGGTCTTGCCGGAGCCCTTCAGGCCCATAATTACATGAATCATCGGAATTTCCTCCTTCGCTATGCCACTTATTTGGCTTATGGTCATTCTAACAGCTTGCGGCGGATTTTGCAACTACTATTTGTGAAATTGTGAAAGAAATATTTTTTTGGCAGGGCTAAGTGTCTGTGCAACACGCACATCCGATACTCACTGTCCGTAACCCGGCTTGCCCAGAAGGGAGAACATATTGCGTTTATAGAGTTCAACGCCGGGCTGGTTGAAGGGGTTTACGCCCAGCGTATAGGCGGAAACGGCGCAGGAAAGTTCAAAAAAGTAGAACAGTTCGCCCAGCTTTTCCTCATTCAGTTCGCCGCAGTCCATGGTGATGACGGGAATGCCGCCGTCCACATGAGCCTCCAATGTGCCGAGGCTTGCCTGTTCTTCCACAAAGTCCAGCGTTTTGTCGGAAAGATAATTGAGTTCGTCCAGATCCCGGTAGTCAGAGCCGATGGTGTGCTTTTGCGCAGGCGGATCAAAGCGCACCATGGTTTCGAAGAGATTGCGCTCTCCCTGCTGGATCATCTGGCCGAGGGAATGTAAATCAGCGGTGAATTCCGCACAGGCGGGAAAAAGCCCCCTGCCCTTTTTGCCTTCGGATTCACCAAATAACTGCTGCCACCATGCACCGAACATCTTAAAGCAAGGCTCAAAGGAGGTTAGAAGCTCAATGGCCTTGCCATGACGGTACATCAGATTGCGGACTGCGGCGTACAGCCATACAGGGTTTTCAAAGGAGCGCAGGTCATATTTTGTTTTGGCGCCGGCTGCGCCGCTGAGCACCTTCACAATATCGATACCGGCCACAGCCATGGGCAGCAGGCCGGCGGCAGTCAGTACGCTGTAGCGGCCGCCCACATCAGGCGGGATCACAAAGCTCTCCCAGCCCTCTTCTTCAGCCAGCTGCCGAAGAGAGCCGTCAGTGGGGTCGGTAACGGCGTAGATCCGGCGGCGGGCTTCGTCGGTACCGTATTTGCGCTCCAGCATCCAGCGCAGGCCACGCGCGGCAATGGCAGGCTCCAGCGTGGTGCCGGATTTGGAAATGATTACAATGGAAAAATCCTTGCCCTCCAGCAAGCGGAGCAATTCGTTCCAGTGGCGGGTGCTTAGGGAATTGCCGGCAAAGAAAATCTGAGGATTGCCCCGGCCTTTGCCGATATTGTGGTTTGCGCCTTGCAGCAGCTCAATGGCGGCGCGGGCACCCAGATAGCTGCCACCCACACCAATAACGACAAGTGCATCAGAGCTGGACCGGATCCGCTGCGCAGCACTGCAAATGCGGAGGGTCTCACCGGCTGCTTCCCGAACCGGAAGCTCCAGCCAACCAAGGGAATCACTGCCGGCACCGGTACCCTCAGTCAGCAGATTGTGGGCATCAAAAACCTCTTTTTCCAGAGATAAAAGATCGGGAAGGGAAATTTCTCCCCAGATATTGGAGATATCAACTTTAATCAAAATGTGCGCACATCCTTTCTGGATTGCTTTTGTCCAACCTTATTTTACCGGAAAAACAGTTCTGGCGCAAGGGTACAGTAAAAAGTTTCCCGAATATTCAAAAATTTTAATCTTACCTCTGGCTTTTTTTTTACGCGCTGTGTATAATGAAAAAAACTAAAACGCAGGAGGAATTACTATGAAATACGGTTTCGGTGTTGACCTTGGCGGTACCACTGTCAAGATCGCTTATTTTGACGAGCAGGGCACGATGCTGGCAAAGTGGGAGATCCCTACCGTTACTGCTGACGGCGGCAAGCAGATCCTGCCCGATATTGCGGCTTCCATCCGCCAGTTTATCGAGCAGAAGACCATTGATGCGGCTGATATCATCGGCGTGGGCATCGGTGTTCCCGGCCCCGTCAACAGCAAGGGCGTTGTGAACAAGTGCGTCAATCTGGGCTGGGGTGTATTCAATATTGCGGAAGACCTGAGCAAGCTGGTAGGCTTCCCGGTTAAGGCGGGTAACGATGCCAACGTTGCCGCCTTGGGCGAGTTCTGGAAGGGCGGCGGCCAGGGCTGCGACAATATGATCTTCGTGACCCTGGGTACCGGTGTCGGCGGCGGCATCGTGGTGGAAGGCCGGCTGCTCCATGGTGCCCATGGCGCTGGCGGCGAGATCGGCCATCTGGTGCTCAACCGTGAAGAGACCGAGAAGTGCGGCTGCGGCAAGACCGGCTGCGTTGAGCAGTATTGCTCTGCCACCGGCATCGTCCGTATGGGCAGGAAGGCGCTGGAAAGCTACGATGGCATTTCCGAACTGAGCCGCTTTGACCCTCTGACCTGCAAGGACATTTTCGACTGCGGCAAGGCAGGCGACGCGCTGGCTGTGCAGGTGCTGGACCGGTACTATGCCTATCTGGGCGAGTTCCTGGGTAATATCTGCGCTGTGGTGGATCCTGATGCGGTGGTTCTGGGCGGCGGTGTCAGCAAGGCTGGCCAGATGCTGCTGGACGGCACCCGTCCCTACTTCGACAAGTGGTGCTTCCATGCTGCCCGCGGCTGCCGTTTCGCACTGGCTTCTCTGGGGAATGATGCAGGTGCCTACGGTGCGTTCAAGCTGGCACTGGACACCTTTGCCTAATGATTCTTCTACATCCCGGCGGGCGCCTTCGGGCGCCCGCTTTCTGCGAAAATAAGAAAATCTTAACTTTTAGCGTAAAGACTTCCGGGAGGAAATGTGCTATAATGAGCAAAAAGGAGGGATTCGGTGAAGAAATTATTCAGAAGGCTGATTTTGTTGCTGATCGTGTTGGCGGTGGCGTATTTCAATGCCGACACGGTAAAGCTTCTGTGGCGGGAAGCTACCTTTTATCTGTCAGAACATACGGAAACGGAGCTTAAAGTGAAGCGTTACGCCGAAGAAAACGGTGTTTTTTACGGACAGTACCCGAAAAATCTGATCGATCTGCTGGAGCGCAACCCGGAAACGGAGGAATTCGTGCTGGAATATCCATTCCGCGAGGAGGCCGAACTGGAAGCTTTCGAGTATGACCTGTCGGCAGGCGTGCCGCTGATGATGCAATGGGACAGGCGGTGGGGCTATAGCCGCTACGGTTCTGACATGATCGCCATTACTGGCTGCGGGCCGGTCTGCCTTGCCATGGCAGGCTACTATGTAACAGATGGTGATGATGCGTTCCGCCCTGAGAAAATCGCAGAATTTTCCGAGGAAAACGGCTACTATTCTAAAGGAAACGGTTCCTCGTGGACGCTGATCAGCGAGGGCGGTGTGAAGCTGGGTCTGGATGTGACGGAAATTCCGCTGGTCAAAAAGCGGATCATGGATAACCTGGAGGTAGATAACCCCATTATCTGCTCCATGCGCGCCGGTGATTTCACTACCTCCGGCCATTACATTGTGCTGGTAGGTACGGAGGATGGCCTGATCCGGGTCAACGATCCAAACAGCTACATCAATTCCGAAACGCTCTGGTCGTATGAACAACTGGAACCCCAGATCCGCAACCTCTGGGTCATCCGCGATATTCCCTAAAGAAGGCGGATTGATAAATTGATGTTTGTCGTGCTGTGTGCCGTGGATAACGTAGGGGCGACCATTGGTCGCCCGCGCAAAAAATGTTGCGAATTCGCATTGGATTTCGGAAAATTCGTGACATTGTGCGGCCGGGCGGCGGGTCGCCGCCCCTACATTCAAAATCGAAACAATACGGCAAACTGAAATTTGATTAACAATCGCCCCGGTGGATTATCCACCGGGGCGGTTGTTATGCTTTGATGCGGGCTTTGTTCATCTTGTCTGCCTTGCAGAAGACTGCAAAACCGATGCAGAACAGGATGATCAGGCTGCCCACAGCCAGATTCTCGTTCTGAAGCTGGATGCCGAAGATATTCACTTCGACACCTGCGGTGATCTGGCTGACAAAAGCCACCAGCGTGGTGCCGAGGAAGGAAGCGCCCTTGCCGCAGATGTCCATAAGGCCATAGAACTCGCCGCTGCGCTCGGGCTTGATGATCTTGCCGAGGTAGGAGCGGGAAAGCGCCTGAATGCCGCCCTGGAACATGCCGACCAGCGTTGCCAGCACCCAGAACTGCCACAGTGTCACAAGGAACATACCGAAGGCGGTGATACAGGTGTAGCAAACGATGCAGATCTTGATCAGCAGGCCGGTGTCATACTTGGCGGACAGGCGGCCAAAAATGATGGCGCAGGGGAATGCTACGATCTGGGTCAGCAGCAGAGCCAGCAGCAGGCCGGTGGTGTCAAGACCCAGCGCAGAGCCGTAGGCTGTCGCCATGTCGATGATGGTGTAAACGCCGTTGATGAAGAAGAAAAAGGCGATCAGGTACATGAAAACATGCTTTTCAGCTCTGGCTTCCTTAAAAGTACGAACCAGCTGCTTGAAGGAATCGGACAGGGGAGCACCCTTGCCGTCCACAAAGGCAACCTGCTTATAGCTTTTCAGCAGGGGCAGGCTGAAGATTGCCCACCATGCAGCGGTGATCAGAAAGGCCACCACCATGGCAAAGCCCATGGTCATGCCGAAGCTGTCACAGAACAGCACCAGCACCAGACACATGACGAAAGGTACCACAGAGCCGATGTAGCCGTAGGCATAGCCCATGGAGGAAACGTTATCCATGCGCTTTTCGGTAGTGATTTCCGGCAGCATGGAATCATAGAACACGAGGGAAGAATGGAAGCCGATCTTTGCCAGAACGAAGATGCCGAGGAAGAACAGCCAGTGGGTTGTCACACCGAGGGCAGCGCAGGCGATGCAGCCCAGCAGAACGGTCAGCAGGAAGATGGGTTTTTTAAACTTCCGGTCGGACAATGTTCCGCAGATGGGGGCAATGATGGCTACCAGAATGGTGGAAACGGAACCGGCATAACCCCAGTAGCTGAGGTACATATCTTCGTGGATACCCGCAGCCCCCGCAAGGGAATTGAAGTAAATGGGGATCAGGGTGGACACCAGCAGGGTAAATGCCGAATTGCCGATGTCATAGAGAATCCAGTTGCGTTCCAGTGCCGTGACTTTGAATTTTTCTTTCATGTGTGTTCTCTCTTTCTTTATTTATCGAAATTCGCTTTAAAATCTTCACCAAAGGGCTCGCCGTAGGCCATGTGGTGGTTTAACTGCTCAAGAAGTTCCGGGAATTTTTCCAGCGCCTGCTCATACAGTGCAAACAGTTTTTTGTTCAGATGGTCACACTTGGGATTTGGTCCCACGGTCATGACCTTTCCGGTGGTGTTACCGCCAGCTACCCATGTGAAGGTGACCACCACTCCGTGCCCCAATGGGGTGGGAATGGTCAGCAGCTGTTGTGACAGAGCCATGCTGCGGATGCAGCGGGCAGCGTCCTTTACAGATACCTCCGGAAAGAATCCGGCAACAACGCCATATTCTGCTTTGCTCAGCTTCAAATGACGGCTGATATTGGCCTCATGGGGTTTTTTGATACCATCAAGGGTCATCAGATACCGGTCGAATTCTGTTTCCAGCTCTGAGTGGCTCAGACCGGTGTCATCAGTCATGTCGTAGACAAAGGGATGACAAAGAGAATCCAGACAATAGTGTGCAAGCAGACCATGCAGATATGCAAAAGCACTTTCAGACGGATTCTGCTTCACATGGGAGCAGGCTGCATTGAAAAAGTCCTGCCCGCTTTTCTGGTGATACAGGCTGCCGAGATGATACAGCTCAGTCTTTTTGAAAAAATCGTGGAAAAACAGAAAATCAGGGCCGTGCAGACCCATGTCAAACAGTGCCCGGTGCCGCAGAACAGGGCCGCGGACATCAGCAGGCATCAAAGCAAGGATCTGTGTGCCGAAACGGTAATGCGCATAGCCGGAGGGCATAAGGCCACCTCCTCAAAAAAGATAATAGCATTTTACACCATTATGACAGCGGTGGCTAGAGGTTTTTGAAAAAGTTTACATAATTTTTTAAAAAGAAGAGACGCTCCCGGCAGGAGCGTCAAAGAGTCAACGGTTTGCCATCCATTCGGAAGCTTTGTCTTTCATGCGCTCCAGAACCCGTTCCAGAATAAGGCGCTCTTCCCCGCTGACATCCGCGGTCAGGCAGGCTTCCCACTGACTCAGGATCGGGGTAATATCGGGCAGAATATCCAAGGCCTTCTGGGTTGGATAAAGCTGCATGATGCGCTTATCCTGTGCCGAAGGTGTGCGGATTACGAAACCATCCTCTTCCAGAATCGCAGCCTGACGTGCCACATTGCTCTTGTTGATGCAGATACGGGCGGCCAGCTTATCCTGAGAGATGCCCGGATGGGCGCAGATCTCGGTTAAGTAGCTGGCGTGGCAGGCTTTCAGCCCCATGGGAGCCAGTGCTTCGGTGCGGTACTGGGCACCGCAACGGGCGATTTCTGTAATATCACGGATGATTTGGGACATAGGGCAGCCTCCTTTTGCAGATGCTCTTTTTTAGTTTACCATGACCGCGCGGAAAAGTAAAGGGCGTATAAACGCGGTTTTTTCGGGAAAAATACTCCCGAAATGGGGGAAAGACAATGAAAGAAGACGAAAAGAAGCCGGTTACCTGGGAAGTGACCGATCCCAAACCACCTATCATCCGCTCCGGCCATCTGGAAAACCGTAAGGAAAATTGATGTTTAACGTACTGTTGCACCGCACCACCAAGGATGTCATTCCGAGGAGGGGCGAAGCCCCGACGTGGGAATCTCCCGGTACGATGTTTGATTTTTCGGCATTTATCGATGGATTGTACCAGGAGATTGCCACG
>JAFYLN010000050.1 GCA_017537045.1 Oscillospiraceae bacterium
AAAGCGTAGTTGCCGGACTTCATGACCTGCTGCTTGGCCATCTTGAAGTGCTTGGACTTGGAACCCCAGTAGCCCTTAGCCAGCTTCAGGGTAGCATTTCTTCTCTTGCGCGTCATCATCGCGCCTTTAACTCTTGCCATTTCTCAGTATCCTCCTTCTGCTTCTTACTTGTAAGGAATCATTTCCTTGATGGCGCTGACATTGGTCACGTCAGCGTAAGCGGTAGCGCGCAGATGGCGGGTACGCTTGGTGGTCTTCTTGGTCAGGATGTGGCTCTTGTAAGCGTGAGCTCTCTTAACCTTACCGGACTTGGTCAGGTTGAATCTCTTCTTTGCACCACTATGGGTCTTCAGCTTGGGCATAGTAGGTTTCTCCTTCCGTGTATCGTCTATTTTTTACTTGCTATTTTTGGGGGTCAAGAACATCGCCATGAAGCGGCCTTCCAGCTTGGGATTCTTCTCCATGCTGGCGGTCTCAGCGCAGCTATCGGCAAAATCCATCAGCAGCTTCTCACCCAGATTGGTGTGAGCCATTTCGCGGCCGCGGAAACGGACGCTGACTTTCACGCGGTTGCCGTCAGCCAGGAACTTCTGGGCTGCCTTGACCTTGGTGTTGAAGTCGTTGGTATCAATGCTGGGACTCATGCGGATTTCCTTGACTTCCACAACCTTCTGATTCTTCTTGGCATCCTTCTCCCGCTTCTTCTGATCGTAGCAGAATTTGGAATAGTCCATGATCTTGCAGACGGGGGGAACCGCATTGGGAGAGATCTTCACCAGATCCATGCCCTGCTCTTCGGCCATTGCATTAGCCTGCGCTGCAGACACGATACCCAGCTGGGCACCGTCGGCACCGATCAGACGAATCTCCTTGTCGCGGATTTCCTCATTGAGCTGATGATCTAACTTTGCGATGGTAAGCACCTCCATTAACAACAAAAAAGCGGATGCCTCGCATCCGCACAATTCACACAGTCCTCCCCTGCGGGAGAAACGATGGAATATTGACCGTTTTGCTTATTGCTTACGGTGAGGCGGATGGTCAGCCTTCTTTATTACCTGCGCATTTTATCATACCCATCCGCCGTTGTCAAGTAGTATTTTTTAATATTTTCCCGGTTCAAATTTCAGTTTATCGAGCTGTTGAAAACTTGCCTCTCCCTTTGGGAGAGGTGCCCCAAATCAAGGATTTGGGGCGGAGAGGGTTCGTTATTTTCCCTCTCAGTCAAAAATCGCTTCGATTTTTGACAGTTCTCCCAGAGGGAGAGCCAAGGGCTTCGCCGCCAACAGCCCGATAAACATCAATTTACATTTCCCGGAATATCTTTTAGGAGAACTGTCAACAATCTATCCGACGATGGTGCCCGGAGCACCGGTAAACGCCGAGAGCACTTCCACCGGAAGGCTGTACTCTCTCGCCAGCTCCACACTGCGGTCATGAAGCACCTGTGCGCCATTTTCAATGAGCCGAAGCATTTTTTCATAGGAGATCCTGCCGAACCGGATGGCGTCGGAATATCTTCTGGGGTCGCGGTCATAAACACCGTCTACATCCGTAAATATCTGGCAGCGGTCTGCTTTTAAGTATGCCGCCAGTGCCACCGCCGTGGTATCCGATCCGCCGCGCCCAAGTGTGGTAATGTCCCCATTTTCCGCAATTCCCTGAAAACCTGCTACAATAACCACATTTCCATTCTGCAGTTCCTTTTCTATACGCGCGGTATCCACCTTGGTGATCGCAGCATTTCCGTATACAGCATCGGTCTGTATTCCTGCCTGCCAGCCCGTCAGGCTCACTGCAGGGCATCCCAGTGCGCCAATGGCCATGGCCATCAGTCCCGCCGACATCTGCTCCCCCGCTGCAAGATAGGCATCCATCTCCCGTCCGGAGCCGCGGCGGTTTACCTGCACCGCTTTTTCGATCATGGTGTCGGTGGTATCGCCCTGTGCGGACACCACAACCACCACCTGCGCACCTTGCCGCGCCAGAAGTGCCACCCGCCGTGCCGCTGCTTGCAGGCGGCAGCTATCCCCAAGGGATGTTCCTCCGTATTTTTGTACAATCAGCATACACGATCCCTCCCTATGGCTCATCTTATGAACGCGGATGGAAAACGTGCCAATGCGACAAAAATTTCGTTCAAATTTCAGTTTATCACTCCGTTGTGCACCCTCGAAAAAAGATGTCATTGCGAGGAGCGCGTAGCGCGACGTGGCAATCTCCTGCTTCTATGCATCGATAAGCAGTGCAGAAACAAGCATCGTACCGGGAGATTCCCACGTCGGCCTTTCAGGCCTCCTCGGAATGACAGTGGTTTTCGATACACAGGCGCAACCATCCAACAGCGCGATAAACATCAATTTGTCACACCCTCGGGCATTAAAAAATACTGCTGCCCAGGCAGGCAGCAGTATCAGTTTGTTTAATCAGCCGGCCAGAACCTCGGCCTTGATGACACCGGGGAAAGCCCGCAGACGGCGCAGCATCTCTTCCAGGGTAACTGTCAGATCCATGGTTTCGGCAGAAATGGTCAGAACTGCCGTACCGTTGGTAGGAACAATGGAGTTGATGGTCTGAATATTGGCATTGCACTCGGGGAAAATATCCAGCATGTTTGCCAGCAGACCCGGCTCATCTTGAATCAGGAACTGGAACGTAATGATCCGTCCATTAGCCATATTCTGGAAGGGCAGCACGCTATCTCGGTATTTGTAAAATGCACTGCGGCTGATACCCGTCATGCGGGTAGCCTCGTTAACGGTAGAAGCCTCACCGGTGGAAAGCAGACGCTTTGCCTCCGCCACCTTCACAAACACTTCAGGCAGCGCAGATGCCTCCACGATATAATACTTATGCTTGTTAGACATGTGCGACCTCCTCATACACTTCTGCCGCCCAATGTCCACGCGACAGAATCATTTGTCCACAGGTATTGTAGCATACTTTTTTGAAAATGCAACCCCTATTCAAAAATTTCCACGAAAGGAGCACCCCGATTGAATCCCTTTGTCCGCAAATTATGGATCCTTGCCGCCCTGCTGGCAGGAATTTTTCTGGGCATCCGCTATTTACTTCCTCTGATTTTTCCGTTTTTGCTGGGCGGTGCACTGGCACTGGCAGCGGATCCCATCGTCCGCTTCGGCTGCACGCGGCTGCGCCTGCCCCGGAGTGTGGCTGCAGGGATCGGTGTCAGCATGTCCTTCGCTTTTCTTGCCATGATTGTTTTGATTCTGGCGGCTCTGGTGCTGCGTGAACTGCGGGCATTGGCCGGAATTCTGCCGGCTCTGGAAGAATCGATCCGCGGTGGTATGCAGTCCATATCCTCCCGGCTGCTGACACTGGCAGAAAAAGCACCTGGCGGTATTGCCGCGATCCTCAGCCGCAATATCAATGAACTCTTCTCCGGCGGAAGTGCCATGCTGGATCGTACATCCGGATACCTTCTGCACCTTGCGTCCGGCATTTTAAGTCAGGTTCCTGGCCGGGCGCTGAGCTTTGGCACCGCCATCATTGCCAGCTTTATGATCTCCGCCAAGCTGCCAAAGCTAAAGCGTGCCCTCCGAAACCGGCTGGGGATGCAGAAGTTGCAGCCTTTTCTGGACACGCTGCGCCGCCTGCGGCATACCCTTGTCTGCTGGCTGAAGGCGCAGTTGAAGCTTTCCGGTGTCACTTTTGCGGTTGCGGCATCAGGTTTGCTGCTCCTGCGGATTCCTTATGCCCCGCTGTGGGCCGCTCTGATCGCGCTGGTGGATGCCTTTCCGGTTTTGGGTACCGGTGCGGTTTTGGTGCCGTGGAGTCTGGTTTCTTTTCTACAGGGCGACCGTCTGATCGCTTTCGGGCTGCTGGGGCTTTATGCAGCGGCAGCCGTGACCCGCACGGTTCTGGAGCCCCGCCTTGTAGGCAAACATCTGGGGCTGGATCCGCTGGTGACACTGGTGGCATTGTACGCAGGTTTTAAATTATTCGGTCTGCCCGGTATGATTCTTGCCCCCATGCTGGCTGTCACCGTTTCCCAGCTGATGGAGATGAAACCGCAGCAGTAAATTGATGTTTATCGCACTGTGTGCCGTGGATAACGTAGGGGCGGCGATCCGCCGCCCGGCAGTACAATGTTGCGAATTCGCCGAAAACCAATGCGAATACGTTAAATTCTACCGCGCGGGCGGCGAATCGCCGCCCCTACGATAGAATTGATAGACAGTACGACAAACTGAAATTTGAAAACTTCGCTTCCCTGCACACCTTATTCTATAAATTTCGAAAACCTATTGTGCATCCGTCCATTTTTTGTTATAATGAAAAGAAAAAGTTATAATGGATGTGTATTGCTGTGAAATATGGAATCTGGAATCTGGGGCAGCCTGAGTCGGGTGCGGTGAATGCGCTGGTAGGTTGCGGATATGCCCCCTTGACTGCGATGATCCTCTCCGCACGAGGAATTGACACCCCGGCAAAGGCAAACGAATATTTAAGCTGCAGCAAGCAGCTTTATGATCCTTTTCTGATGACGGATATGGATCTGGCCGCCGCCCGTGTCAATCTTGCCATGCAGCGGGGCGAAAAAATCGCCGTGTTCGGTGACTATGACGTGGACGGCATCACCGCCACCTGCCTGCTGACTTCTTTCCTGCGCCAGCAGGGTGCCGATGTTGTCAGCTATATCCCCGGCCGGCTGGAAGAGGGCTATGGCCTGAACCCCATTGCCATCAACCAACTGCATCAGGAGGGTGTCAAGCTTATCATCACCGTCGACTGCGGTATTACCGCTGTGGAAGAAGCCCTCCTTTGCAGAGAACTGGGGATCGATCTGGTCATTACCGACCATCACGAGTGTAAGGATATTCTGCCCGAAGCCATCGCTGTTGTGGATCCCCACCGTCCTGATGGCGGCTATCCCCATAAAAACCTCTCCGGTGTGGGTGTTGCTTTCAAACTGGCAGCCGCCCTCAGCGGTGACCAGCAGGCCGTGCTGGAGGAATACGCCGATATGGTATGCCTTGGCACTGTGGCCGATGTCATGCTGCTGCAGGGCGAGAACCGCGTCTTCGTGTCAAGGGGACTGGAATCCCTGCGCAATACCCGCCGTCCCGGTATCGCTGCGCTGATGCGTGAAAGCGGCTGCGCGCAGGACACTGTTTCCGCCTCGGCCATCGGCTTCATGCTGGCACCCCGTATCAACGCCGCCGGCCGCATGGGTCAGATTGATCTGGCTATTGAGCTGTTTCTGACCAGTAATCCGCAGAAAGCTTCCTCGCTGGCGCAGGCACTTTGCGACCTGAACCGCCAGCGCCAGAACGTTGAATCCGGCATTTACGATCAGGCCGTCGCCATGCTGCCCGAGGGAAAGACACCCGAAGCCATCGTCCTTGCAGACGAAACCTGGCATCAGGGCGTGGTGGGCATCGTTGCCAGCCGTATCGCAGAAGAATTCTGCTGCCCCACGTTTCTGATCTGTTTGGATGGAGAACACGGCAAGGCCAGTTCCCGCTCCTTCGGCGGCTTCAACCTGTTTTCTTCTCTGACCTCCCTGTCCTATCTGCTGGAAAGCTACGGCGGACACGAGCTGGCCGCCGGCTTTACCATTTCCCGCAGCCAGATTCCCGCTTTCCGCGAGGCAATCTGCGAGCTGGCTGCTGCATACTATAGTGACGATACCCCCAGAACCTGCATCGATATTGACTGCGCCATTGAGCCGGAGCTTCTGACGATCCGCGGCATTGAATCCCTGAACCAGTTAGAACCCACCGGAAACGGCTGTCCCAAGCCGGTTCTGATGATGAAAAAGCTTACCGTCGAGCGCATCCAGATGGTCGGCGGCGGTAAGCATATGCGCCTGCGGCTGCGCAACGGCCGTGCCGCCATCAACGCCATTTATTTCTCCGCATCTCCGGAAACAGTCTCCATACGGCAGGGGGATGTGGTGGACGTGGCATTCAATCCCCAGATTAACGAATTCCGGGGTGAACGCAGTGTCCAGATGAACATTCTGGATATACGCCCCTATTGCAGTGCCGGTTGTTCCGGTGATACCGCTGCCTACCATGCCCTGCGTCAGAACCGGCTCACTGCATCAGACGCTGCCGAGCTGCTGCCTGACCGCGGTACCCTTGCCACAGTCTGGCGTTACCTGGCCGCAACGCCCTGTCCCATCCGGGAAGCCCCCATGTGCCTGTGCCGCAAGATCGTCCGCTGGTCTTCCATGCCTCTGAATCTGGGGCAGTTGATGACCTGCCTTGATGTTTTCTCCGATGTGGGTCTGCTGCGGTATGCCCGCCAGCACAAATACTTAAGCATTACACTGACCTCCGGCAATCAAAAAGCCGACCTCAATACCAGCGCAACGATGCAGGCGCTGCAGCGTATGAAAGAGAGCTGAACTCTATGGAAACCTTTGACGCACATTACCAGTCCATGCGGGAAACCATTGCAAAATGTATGCCCGGTGCAGATATGGAACTGATCGACCGCGCGGTGGAATATGCCGATGCCAAGCATCAGCACCAGAAGCGCAAGGACGGTTCCCCCTATATCATCCATCCTCTGGCAGTTGCCGAAATCGTGGCAGAAATGGGTCTGGATATTGATGCCATTCTGGGCGCGCTGCTTCACGACTGTATCGAAGATACCGACGCTTCCCATGACGAGATTGAAAAGCTTTTCGGCCAGACGGTTGCAGAGCTGGTGGAGGGCGTTACCAAGCTGACGAGAGCCAATTTCGAAACTTCTGAGCAGGCGCAGATGGAAAACCTGCGCAAGATGTTCATGGCTATGAGCAAGGACATCCGCGTGGTGCTGATTAAAATTGCCGACCGGCTCCACAATATGCGCACCATGCAGTACCAGACCCCTGCCAAGCAGGTCAAAAAGTGCCGGGAGACCATGGATATCTATGCACCTCTGGCGCACCGTCTTGGTATGCAGAAGATCAAGTGGGAGTTGGAAGACACCTCCCTGCGGTACTTAAATCCCGATGAGTACAACGAGATCATGGCCTATCTCAGCGCCCACGAGGAACAGGATGAAGCCTTTATGCGCACCATCCAGCAGACAGTCACCGAGCGGCTGACCTCCATGGGCATCAAAAATACCACCTACGGCCGCATCAAGCATGTCTACTCCATCTACCGCAAAATGCAGTCTCAGGGCAAGTCTCTGGATGAGCTCTACGACCTGTACGCTTTCCGCTGCATCGTGGACACCATTCCCGACTGCTATAACGTCCTCGGCCATGTGCACGACCTGTTCAATCTGGTGCCCGGCCGGTTCAAAGACTATATCTCCACCCCCAAGCCCAATATGTACCAGAGTCTGCATACCACCGTCATCGGCAAGCAGGGCATTCCCTTTGAGGTGCAGATCCGCACCTGGGATATGCATGAAACCGCAGAATACGGTATCGCAGCCCATTGGAAATACAAGCAGGGCACCGGCAGCGGCAGTGAAAAGGACTTTGAGTGGGTGCGCCGTCTGCTGGAAAGCCAGCAGGATTCCGAGGCGGATGAATATATCCAGTCTTTGAAAATCGATATGTTTGACGACGAGGTCTTTGTTTTTACCCCAAAAGGCCGCATCGTCTCCCTGCCTGCCGGCTCCACCCCCATTGACTTTGCCTATGCCATCCACTCCGGTGTCGGCAATTCCATGGTTGGCGCAAAAGTCAACAATCGCATCACCAATATCGACACCACCCTGAAAAACGGTGATATTGTGGAGATTCTGACCTCCAAGGCCGCCAAGGGTCCCAGCCGAGACTGGCTGAATATCTGCAAATCCAATCAGGCCCGCACCAAGATCAAGCAGTGGTTCAAGAAGGAAAAGCGGGAGGAAAATGTGATCCATGGCCGCAGCTCCTTCGAATCCGAAATGAAGCGGGTGGGTCTGCCTCTTTCCATTACCATCGATCCCGAGGTTGGCCCGCAGCTGCTGAAAAAGCTGTCCTTTGCCAGCTGGGAGGATATGTACGCCGCCATCGGTTACGGTGGTCTGACTGCGCTAAAGGCTGTCGGCCGCATCCGCGACGATATCAACAAGGCGCTGAAGGTTCAGGCTAACGAAAAAATGCAGATGAGTCCCCTGCGGATCACGCCTGACAGCGAAAGCTCCAAGACCAACCGCCACGCGGTTAACGGTGTCATTGTGGAAGATATTGATTCGTGCATGATCAAGTTTGCCAAGTGCTGCACCCCCGTTCCCGGCGATGCCATCGTGGGCTTTATCACCAAGGGCTTCGGTGTCAGCGTCCACCGCTGTGACTGTCCCAACGCCGCAGGCCGCGACCATCCTGTGCAGGCAGCCCGCTGGGTGCGGGTGCGCTGGGCAAATCAGGATGAGCAGCCCTTTGAGACCACTCTGGAGTTGGACTGCATCACCCGCGACGGTCTGCTGCTGGATGTTGCCACCACAATGACCACTGCCAGAGTCCGCGTCAAGGAGCTCTTCGGCAAGGATCTGCCCGGCGGAAAGAGCATCTTTACCGTCAAATTCGAGGTCAAGAACGCTGCCGAACTGGATGCAATACGCAACAAGCTGCTGAACATCCGCGACGTGGTGGGTTCCAGACGAGGACAAAACTAAAAATGTAAATTGATGTTTATCGCGCAATGTAACGTGATAACGTAGGGGCGACCATTGGTCGCCCGCGCAGTAAAATGTTACGATTTCGCCGAAAACCAATGCAAATACGTAATGCTGTGCCGCCGGGCGGCGGGTCGCCGCCCCTACGAGATCATTGTAAGACTGTACGATAAACTGAAATTTGAAATCATCAGGAGAACGATTATGCGTGCAGTATTAACACGAGTCAATTCCGCATCCGTCACCATTGACGGCCGTGTAAACGGCAAAATCGGCAAGGGTTTTCTGATCCTGCTGGGTGTCGGACCCAACGATACCGAAAAAGAATGCCGGTATCTGGCTGAAAAGGCGCTGGGTCTGCGGATTTTTGAAGACGAAAACGGCAAAATGAATCTGGGGCTGGATGCCGTTCACGGTGAGGTGCTGGTAGTCAGCCAGTTCACCCTCTATGGCAACTGCCGCAAAGGCCGCCGCCCCAGCTTTACTGATGCCGCAGAGCCCGGACTGGGCAATACATTATACGAAAAATTTCTTACCATCTGCTCTGAGCTGGGATATCCGCCCCAGCACGGCGAGTTTGGTGCAGATATGAAGGTTGAATCTATCAACGATGGTCCTGTGACCCTGATCCTGGACACAGACCAACTGATGAACGAACCCAGAAGATGAGTTACAAATTATAAATTACGAATTACAAATGGGCACCCGAACCGGTAATTTATCATTTGTAATTTCCCAAGGAGACCGCCATGCTTAAAATCCATACCCTTACCCTCGGCATGTACCAGACCAACACCTACATCATCCACGAGGAAGCTTCCGGTTCCTGCTGTGTCATCGACCCCGGCTACGAAGCAGACACGATTCTGCGCCAAATCGAACACCTTGGCCTGAAACTGGATGCCATTTTACTGACCCACGGCCATTTTGACCATGTGGGTGCAGTCAAGGATCTGGCTGCCGATACGGACTGCCGGGTTTTCCTGTGCGCAGAAGACACCCTGCTGCCGCCTATGTTCACCGCAGGCACCCTGTATTACACGGATACCTATACGGAAAGCAGCATATTAAATATCGCAGGTCTTTACATCCATGTGCTGCACACCCCCGGCCATACCCCTGGCTCCGTCTGCCTGCTGGTGGATGATGTGATGTTCTCCGGCGATACCCTGTTTGCCGGTTCCTGCGGCCGCACAGACATCGGCGGCGACTGGGGTGCCATCCAGAAATCTCTGAAACGTCTGGCCGCCATGGACGCAGACTTCACAGTCTATCCCGGTCACGGAGAATCGACCACTTTAGCATACGAAAAGCGATACAATCCGTATATGCGCTGAGCCATCTGGCTATGCATATTCAAATTGATGTTTGTCGCACTATGTGCCGTGGATAACGTAGGGGCGACCACTGGTCGCCCGCGCAGTAAAATGTTACGATTTCGCCGAAAACCAATGCAAATACGTAATGCTGTGCCGCCGGGCGGCGGGTCGCCGCCCCTACGATAGAATTGATAGACAGTACGACAAACTGAAATTTGAAGAAAGGACTGCCATGAAACTGACACTTTGCGGTCATGAGGACCGTTATGCCGTGGAACAGCTGCAGATGGCGCTGTTTCCGGAAGGCACAGAGGGTGAAGCCATCTCCTCCCTGCACCGGGGAAAAATCTGGCTCACTGCCACAACAAAAATCACCATAAATGGCAAAACCGCCACCGCATCCCGCCGTCTGAAAGCAGCAGATGAACAGGTACGTCTGCGCCGCCGTATCCTGCAGCAAAGCTTCTATGCCGCTGCTGTGCAGCTGCTGGGAATCACACCTGCATGGGGTGCATTGGCGGGCGTTCGTCCCACCAAAATTTCCACAAAACATATTCTGAGCGGCGGCACACCAAAGTCTGCGGACAGGCTGCTGCAGGATGTCTATTATGTAACGCCGGAACGGCGGAAACTGGCTGTGGACTGCTCTGTTTCCACCGTCAAGGCCGCCAATTTATTAGAACCGACCGATGTATCCCTTTACATCGGTATTCCCTTCTGCCCCACCCGGTGCAGCTACTGCAGCTTCGTCAGCCGCACCATCGGCAAGCGCACGGAGCTGATGGAGCCCTACCTGCAGGCACTTTACAGGGAAATCGACATCACCGGCCGTCTTATGAAAGCGTCCGGACGCAGCGTACGCAGCATTTACATCGGCGGCGGCACGCCCACCACACTCACATCTGCACAAATGGCACGTCTGCTGGACACCATCCGGGAATCTTTCGACCTTTCCCGCTGTCTGGAATTTACCGTTGAGGGAGGCCGTCCCGATACCTTGAACGAAGAAAAGCTCCGTACCATTTTTGAACACGGCGCTGACCGCATGAGCATCAATCCCCAGACCATGGAAAATCATGTCCTGCGCGCCTGTGGCCGCCCCCACAAAGCTGCCGATGTCCTGCGCGCCTATGGCGAAGCGGTGAATGCCGGCTTCAAGGCCATCAATATGGATCTGATCGCAGGTCTTCCTGAGGATACGGTAGCCGGTTTCTGCCGCTCTCTGGATGCAGTGGCCGCGCTGAATCCTGCCAATATCACGGTACATACACTGGCGCTGAAAAAAGGCGCAGACCTTTTTGAAAAGCGGGTTTCCCTGCCCACTGCAGAAGAAGTTACCGAAATGGTTGATTATGCCAACAAAAAGCTCCGCGCCCTGGGTTACAAGCCCTACTACCTGTACCGTCAGAAATATATGTCCGGCTCCTTTGAGAACGTGGGCTGGAGCCGGGACGGTCTTGACTGCCTGTACAACATCTACATGATGGAGGAAGTGCACACCATCATCTCCCTTGGCGGCGGCGGTATGAATAAGGTAAATCTCCCCGGCGGCAAGATTGAGCGGTTCCATAATCCCAAATTCCCCGAGCAATATATTGAAATGATCGACAATGTCTTGCAGCAAAAGGAAAAATTGTTTGCTCTGATGCGGTAAATTGATGTTTGTCGCACCATGCAGCGTGGATAACGTAGGGGCGACCATTGGTCGCCCGCGCAGAGAAATGTTACGAATTCGCATTGGATTTCGGCAAATTCGTAACAGACAACCGCAGCGGGCGGCGGGTCGCCGCCCCTACGAGATCATTGTAAGACTGTACGATAAACTGAAATTTGAATTTGACCTTTTCACGAAAGGAAGATTATATTTGGATGCCCTGATTTCCAATGTCACCATTGTGACCATGAACGAAAAAATGGATGTGCTGTTCGGCGCATTTCTTGGCATTAAGGACGGCAAAATCGCCTTAATTTCCAAAACTGCCCCAAAAGAGCAGCCCGCCACCATCATTGACGGCACCGGCATGGTGGTCATGCCCGGCCTGATCAACTGCCACACTCATTTGGCTACCACCGGTCTTCGCAGCTACTGCGACGATCTTTCCGCCTGCGAGGCGCTGGATGCCCAGCTTCAGAAAGAGGATAAGATGGACTCCCGCAGCGCCAAGGCTGCGGCACTTCTCGGCATTGCCGAATGCCTGCGTTTCGGTGTGACCTCTGTTTCCGACCTGTACTATTTCCCCGGTGCCACCGCAGAAGCCGTGGCAGAGAGCGGTATCAAGGGCAATCTGGCGCTGAGTGCCTACCGTTACATCGACCAGAATGAAGAATTCGATTTTGATACCGACGAGCAGTGTCAGGAACTGGTCAAGGTAGCCGATAAATGGCACAATTACGAGGATGGCCGTATCAAGATTGATGCGGGCATCCACAGTGAGTACACCAGCAACTACAAGCTCTGGGAAGCGCTGGCGGGTTACGCCCATGAGCAGGGTCTGGGTATGCAGCTGCATCTGGCTGAGACCCAAGGCGAAGTGGACTCCTGCATGGACCGCACCGGCATGGGTCCCGGCGAGCTCTTAAACTGCCACCGGCTGTTTAACGTCCCCGCCACCGCTGCGGGCTGTACATATTTGGAAGCGTTTGAACGCAAGCTGCTGGGCAAGAAGAAAGTTTCCGCTGTTGCCTGCCCTCTAACCGATGCCAAGTCAGGCCGCGCCACCACACCCATCTTGGACTGCGTCAAAGCAGGCATGAATGTAGCCCTCGGCACTGGCGGTGCCATCGAATGCGGCAACCTGGATATGTTTGAAGTCCTCCGCGGCGCAGCCATGGCAGTTCGCAGTGCATCCTCCGATCCTGCCGCCTTGCCCAGCCCCGCTGCGCTGATGATGGCAACGGTCTGCGGTGCCCGGGCACAGGGACGTGCACAGGAATGCGGCATGCTCAAGGAAGGCTTTGATGCCGACTTGTGCCTCGTGGACTTTTCTGCCCCGCACCTGATCCCCTGCCATAACGTGCTGAACGGTCTGGTGTGGTCCGCCAAGGGCGGCGATATAGCCATGACCATGGTGCGCGGCAAGGTTCTCTATCAGAACGGCAAGTTCCCCACCATCGATCTGAAAGCAGTGGTGGAAGAGCTGACCGGCTACGCCCTACCCCGCCTGTTCGATGACAAGTAAGGAGCTGCCTATGTCCGATAATAAGAAGCAGAATTTTCTGCAGGGTACCGCCCTGCTTGCCATGGCCACCGCCATCGTCAAAGTCATCGGTGCCATTTATAAGATTCCCCTCAATGCCATCATCGGCAAGCAGGGCTTCAGCTATTATTCCACTGCGTATGAGATCTATAATGTGCTGCTGATGATCTCCACGGCCGGCCTGCCCGTTGCCATGAGCCGTATGATCTCGCAGGCAAGCAGTTTGGGGCACAACAACCGCATCCGCCGCATTTACAAAACCTCCCGCGCCATTTTCCTGACGCTGGGTATCGCAGGCAGCCTGCTGATGACCCTGTTCTGCCGCCAGCTGGCCCAGTTCCAGAACCAGCCCGATGCCTGGGCCGCCATCGGCGCGCTGGGTCCCTGCGTGCTGCTGATCTGCATCATGTCCACCTTCCGCGGTTTCTTCCAGGGGCACAGCAATATGCTGCCCACCTCCGTTTCGCAGGTACTGGAAGCAATCGTCAAGCTGGTCGTTGGTATGCTGGCCGCCCTGATTCTGCTGAAGACCACCAAGAGCGTTTCTCTCGCCGCAGGCGGTGCAATCTTAGGTGTTACCGTCAGCTGTATGGTCTCCTCCGTGTATCTGTTCAGCAAGTTCCGCGGTGCTTACAATGCGCTGGAGCCCTCTTCCGAGGCCCCGGAATCCTTCGAAGATACCGCCAGACGTCTCATGGCCATCGCCATTCCCATCACCATCGGTTCTGCCGGCCTACAGGTTCTGACCATGCTGGAAACCAAAATCTACATGGGGCAGCTGCTGGGTCTGGGCTATTCCCAGCTGGAAGCCGACAGCATGAAGGGTATCTACAACATGAGCCAGACCATCTACAATATGCCGTGCGCCTTCATCACCCCCATCACCATCTCCATCATCCCCGCCATCACCTCACACCTGACCCTGCTCAACCACAGCGGTGCCAAGGCAACAGAGGAATCCGCCGCCCGCGTTACGGGACTGATCTGCATGCCCTGTGCCTTCGGCCTTGCCACGCTGGCAAGCCCTGTGACGGCTCTGCTGGGCGGCTACACCGGTGCTGATCTGGCGCTTTCCACCTCCCTCATGACCATTATGGGCTACAACATCATGTTCAACGCCGTGGTCCTGCTGACCAACGCCATGATGCAGGCTCACGGCCATGCCGTGATTCCTGTTGTGAATATGCTGATCTCCGGTGTGCTGCGTCTGGCGGTGGTTTACATACTGACCGGCAACCCCAACATCGGCATCATCGGCACGCCCGTCGGCGCCATGATCTGCTTCCTGTGCATTGCAGTGCTCAATATCTTCTCCATGCGCCGTGTTCTGGAGGATCCTCCCGCCATCGTGAAGAATCTGATCAAGCCCTTTGCGGCCGCTGCCATTATGGGCGTTTTCGTCCGCGGCGCGCTGTATCTGCTCCAGGCGCTGGGTATTACCAGCCGCCTGATTCTGTGCGGCCTGCCCATTGCCGTGGGTGTTGTGGTCTATGGCGTTGCTGCGATTGCATTTAAGGCCATCACCCGGGAGGACTGCCTGCTGCTTCCCAAAGGTGCAAAGATTGCAAAACTGCTGCATCTGTAATTTTTCTGAAAATTCATTATTTTTCCTTGATTTTTGTCCGGCGTTATGGTAACCTTAAAAACGCACGACTTTGGAATAGAAAAGAGGAAAAATTTTGAATAAAACTGAACTGATCGCATCCGTCGCCCAGAGCGCCGGCCTGACCAAGAAGGATGCCGAGCGCGTCCTGAACGCCGCTTTTGATGCTATGACTGCCGCCTTGGTAAACGGTGACAAGGTGCAGCTGTCCGGCTTCGGTACCTTTGAAATCAAGGAGCGCGAGGCTCGCATCGGCCGTAACCCCCACACCAAGGAAGCTATCGAGATCCCCGCAACCAAGGTTCCTGTTTTCAAGGCCAGCAAGGCTCTGAAGGACAACGTTGCAAAGTAAGGAGAATGACCCATGCGTCTTGATAAGTATCTGAAAGTATCCCGTCTCATAAAGCGGCGTACCGTAGCCAACGAAGCCTGTGATAACGGCCGCATCAGCGTCAATGGCCGCGTGGTCAAAGCCAGCTATGATGTGAAGGTGGGCGATAAGATCGAGATCGCGCTGGGTACGCGCACCCTCGCTGTAGAGGTGCTGGCTGTGGCTGAAGCCGTCCGTAAGGACGATGCCGCCACCATGTACAAGGAAGTATAAAAACCCGACCGGGAAGCGAACTTGCTTCCCGGTCGGGTTTTTGTTGCGGCATTTCAATTTTCAGTTTATTACTCTGTTTAAATCGACGCAGCCAGCCACCGACAACCACTGTCATTGCGAGGAGCGCATAGCGCGACGTGGCAATCTCCTGGTACAATCCATCGATAAATGCCGAAAAATCAAACATCGTACCGGGAGATTCCCACGTCGGGGCTTCGCCCCTCCTCGGAAT
>JAFYLN010000051.1 GCA_017537045.1 Oscillospiraceae bacterium
ACTACGATCAGGAACGCAACGAGCACTATATCCCCTACGTCATCGAGCCTTCTCTGGGCTGCGACCGTGTGGCACTGGCCTTCCTGTGCGAGGCTTATGACGAAGAGCAGGTTGGCGTTGACAAGAAGGGTAACCCCGACATCCGTACCGTCCTGCGCCTGCATCCGGCTCTGGCTCCCTTCAAGGCTGCTGTCCTGCCTCTGAGCAAGAAGCTGACTCCCAAGGCCGAGGAGATCTACGCTGAGCTGCGCAAGTACTTCATGGTGGACTTTGACGATGCCGGTTCCATCGGCAAGCGCTACCGCCGCGAGGACGAGATTGGCACGCCCCTGTGCATCACCGTGGACTTCCAGACCGTCGGTGACGACAATACCCCTGCTGATGACTGCGTCACTGTCCGCGACCGTGACACCATGGAGCAGGTTCGTATTCCTATCAGCCAGTTGAAGGATTATATCGAAAAGAAGTGTTACTTCTAAACAATCTGCACCCATGACCGGCCGGCCATGGGTGCTTTTGCGTTTGTGGAAGTATCCGCTGTACGGCATATCCTGCGCTGTCCCTGCATAGCATGCATCAAAGGGAGGGATGGACATGGCTGAACAGGTACTGCCCCACAGCTTAACACTTCATGACCGGAAAAAACTGACCCTCACCGGTGTTTCCGAGGTGGTCAGCTTTGATGACGTGTCCGTGATCATGCACACGCCGTTGGGAACGCTGGTGGTACAGGGCAGCGGACTACAGCTCAAAACGCTAACCACTGATGGTGGCAACGTGGCTGTGGAGGGGGAGATCACCGCCATCTCCTATGAACAGTCCCGCGAGCGCGGCGGCTGGTTGGGCAGGTTTTTCGTTTGACACCGCCGCAGATTGCCGCATTGCGGTTTGGCTACGGGCTGCTGACAGGCGCGGCGCTGGGAGCCGTATACGGCTTCCTGCGCCCCCTGCGGCCGAAACGGACAACGCTTTCCGATTTCCTGTTTGTTCTGACAGCCCTGTACGGATGGCTGTTTCTGCATTTTAAATTGTGCGCTGCCGATGTAAGAATTGCCTATTCTGCCGCGATGGTTTTGGGAGGTTTTCTCTGGGAAGCCGGCTTTGGGTGGCTGCTGCGGCCTGTATTTTTTTATTTCTGGCAATTTCTTGGAAAAATCCGGCGCTTTTTGATGCTCCCTTTCAAAAAAATTTCAAAAATGACAAAAATTTTGTTTGCATCTGTGAAAAAATGGGTTACAATAAGATGGAGTAACCGTAAGTATCACCTGTTTGGATCCGGAGGCAGAACCCATGGCAGATTTAGAAAAATTCTTCAGCAAATTCCAGCTGGTAAAAGTGCGCAGCAGGAAGCTGACAGTCATTATTCTGATAATTGCCATCGTGTTGTCTATGGGGGCGCTGGCAGCGCTGCACATTTCCAGAATCTTTCTGGAAAACCGCACGGCAGATCTGCGCGACAAGGCCGCCCATCTGGAAGCCGAAAACGAAGAGCTTCTGGAAGACATTGAACAGGTGGATTCGATTCACGGCATTGTGGAGATCGCAGAAGAGGAACTGGGTCTCGTGCAGCCGGATGCTGTCATTTTTCAAACTGAACCCTGAGCAAGCAACTCGAAATATTGGAGGAAAAGAAGGAAACTATGGAGTTAACCGTTGGAACTGTTCTGGAAGGAAAAATCAAGTCCATTACTAATTTTGGCGCATTCGTTTCCCTGCCGGAGAATAAGACCGGTATGGTACATATCTCTGAAGTCGCTAACGCCTATGTCAGTGATATCCGCGCCCATTTGACTGAGGGTCAGGATGTCAAAGTCGTTGTCATCGGCAATGAAAACGGCAAGGTCAACCTGTCCATCAAGCGTCTGGAGCCCAAGCCTGTTCGCGAGAATGCGCCCCGTCGGGACGGCGGCAATTTCCGTGCTGCACCTTCCAATGGTGCACTCCGCCGGGAAGGTGGTTTTCAGCCCCGCGAAGGCGGCTATCAGGGCCGTCCCCAGCGTCCCACTCCTGTGCAGCCTGCTGCACCCAAGACGGCTGACCAGCTGTTCGAAGAGAAGCTGAAGGCTTTCATGTCCGAATCCGACACCAAGCTTTCCTCCATGCGCGCTGACCACCGCACCAAGAGCAGAAGAAGATAACACCAAGGCTGCTGCTCCTGCAGCAGCCTGTTTTTGTATTGCAGGAATGAAAAGTTCAGTTTGTCGTTCTGTTCCAGTTATAAATGTAGGGGCGGCGATCCATGAATTATTGTGCGATTGCCACCGGCAATCGACCTATTTTAATTCGCTGCGCTCTGCAACACGCCCGCTGCGGTTGTCTGTTACGAATTCGCCGAAACCCAATGCGAATACAAAACATTCCCCTGCACGGGCGACCAATGGTCGCCCCTACGTTATCCACGGCACACAGCGCGATAAACATCAATTTGTACATCCATTGAGGTTACGATCATGTCAACAGTTGTCATTACAGGCGGAAGCCGCGGTATCGGCGCCGCCGCTGTGGAGGCCTTTGCCGCCCGGGGCGACAAGGTGTACTTCCTCTATGAAAAAAATCACGAGGCCGCGGCTCGTGTTGCGGAGAAAACCGGTGCCGCAGCCCTTTGCTGTGATGTTGCCGATACGCAGGCCGTCCGCGCCGCTTTTGAAAAGATCGGCCATCTGGATATTCTGATCTGTAATGCGGGCATTGTCCACTATGGCCTCATGAGCATGATGGCCGAGTCCGACTGGAACCGGATTTTTGATGTGAACGTCAAGGGTGTTTTCAACTGCGTCAATGCAGCCATGCCGGCATTTCTTGCCACCCACAGGGGCAGCATCATCACCGTCAGCTCCATGTGGGGACAGGTCGGTGCCTCCTGCGAGGCCGCCTACTCTGCCACCAAGGGCGCTGTTATTGCGCTGACCAAGGCACTGGCGCAGGAACTGGGACCCGCCGGCATCCGGGTCAACTGTGTTGCCCCCGGTGTGATTACCACGGATATGTGTGCAAGCGTGGATCCTGAAATTTTGAATCAAATGGGCAGCGATACCCCCGTTGGCCGCAACGGCACACCGGAGGATGTGGCAAAAGCGATGCTTTACCTTTCTGATGCGGAATTTGTCACCGGACATGTATTAAGTGTCAACGGTGGATATGTGATATAAGGAGATTTACTATGAAGATTGCAATTGGCTGTGACCACGGTGCATTGGCACTGAAGAACAAACTGGTGGCGCATCTGGCGGAAATCGGCTACGAGGTCTGCGACTTCGGCACCCACACGCTGGAATCCTGCGACTATCCCGTCTATGCCGCTGCTGCGGCAAAGGCTGTTGCCAGCGGGGAATGCGAAAAGGGCATCGTGCTGTGTACCACCGGCATCGGCATTTCCATCGCCGCCAACAAGATCAGGGGCATCCGCTGCGCCCTGCTCAGCGATGTCAAATCCGCAGAGCTGACCCGTCTGCACAACGATACCAACATGATGGCACTGGGTGCCGGCATGACCGGTGAGATTCTGGCTCTGGAGATCGTGGATACCTGGCTGGGTACGGAGTTTTCCGGCGAAGCCCGCCACCAGCGCCGTATCGACCTGCTGATGGCTCTGGAAAATGAATAAGCAAAACGGAACGGTTCAACGAACCGTTCCGTTTTTTGGTATTTCAAATTGATGTTTGTCGCGCTGTTGGATGGTTGCGCCTGTGTATCGAAAACCACTGTCATTCCGAGGAGGCCTGAAAGGCCGACGTGGGAATCTCCCGGTACGATGCTTGTTTGCGCACTGCTTATCGATGCATAGAAGCAGGAGATTGCCACGTCGCGCTTCGCGCTCCTCGCAATGACACTCTCTTTCTTACTGCATTCAACAGAACGATAAACTGAAATTTACTGTTCTCCCTGCTGGTTCTGCGGCGGCTGGGGCGGGAAGATCTTTGCCATCTGCTCCCGGCGCTTTTTGCTCCGGCGGCGCAGCAGTGCAATGGCTGCCACAGCCACGATTGCCCACAGGATGAGCTGGGGAGAATAGGTTACGAGCCAAACAAAGAAGTCCTCTGCATCCTCGCCCAGCTCCTGCAGATTCTGCTTGAAGCCGGTGGAGATGCGTTGCCAGACGGTCTGCTCTTCTACTTCCGTGTAGACCTTCACCTGAGAGATGTACAGGTATATCGTGGCGTAGTCCACCTTGTTGGCCAGCACAAGCAGCTGGCTGGTCACATTCTCCAGTTCATAGCGCACGTCGGTCAGCCGTGCTTCGATTTCCAGCAGGTCGCTCATGTTCTCCGCCTGGGACAGCAGCTCCAACAGCCGCTCCTGCTCGGTTTCCAGCGCCTTGATGCGGCTTTCGGTGGAAACATAGGTCAGGGTCACATCGTCCTGACTTTCGTTGTAGCTGACCACATTGGACACATCTTTAATTTGCCCGATGAAGCTGTCCAGCTTGTCTGCCGGGATGCGGATGGTCAGGTTTGCACTGCGGCTGCGGTAGGAGGAATAGGCGCTTCCGTTGTAGAGCTCCTGACTCTCAATGTAGCCCTCCATGGTATTGATCTGGGCGGTGAGATTGCCCAGCAGGGTTTCCAGATCCTCGGTTTCGGCATCGATGTTGACCTTACGGATCAGCTTCTGGCCTGTCTGGACGGCAGCGGATGTGCTGCCCCCGGCTGTGGATGTGGAATAGAGGGCGTTATCTGCCATTTCGTACTTCATATTCTCCATGGGCTCAGCTGCCTCCGGTATGGCCACATCCTGCGTCACAGCCTTGGACGATGCACCGCAGGCGGTCAGCAGAGACAGGGTCAGCAATGCGCACAGCAGCAGGGCAAGCAGTTTCTTCTGTTTCATTGAAATTTCCTCCTCTCAAAGTATCTGTTTCTATCATACCACACTTATGCTCTGCGTTCAAGTGCAGAGCCTTTCACTTTTTATACGATTGACAAAAGGAAAATACTTCAATTTCTGCATAAAAAATCCCGCGGGAGTTACCTCGCGGGATCAAAGACAGGATCAAAAACGGTAACCGGCATCCAGAAGCCGCATCAGGGCTTCGTTGGCTTCCTTGTCAGTAAACAGGGAAGTGAAGCGCTTATCCACGGCGAGGGCTTCCAGCGAGAGCTTCAGTTGCCCCTTTGCTTTCAGATCATTGAATCCGTCACTGAGCCGTGTGCTGCAGAGAATGCGCTTTGCACCCTTGATATCCAGCGGCCGCATACGGATGCCCATGAGAAGGGCGGCAGCGCGGTTGTTTTCCCATGCGGCGATGAATTTTTTTTCCATAGTTATTCCTCCAAAAAGAAATGTCATTGCGAACCGGTGCGCACACTGGTGTGGCAATCTCCTTCGTCCATGGGGATTGCCACGTCGGGTGTTGCCCTCCTCGCAATGACAGTAATTATTTACTCCTCCAGAATGATGGGGCCGCCTCCCAGCAGTGCGGCCTTGATGTGCGCTGCTGCTTCTGCAGGAGAGAGCTTTACCTGTTCACCGGTCTGCATATTCTTCACGGAGCAGACATTTTCGGCAATCTCATCCTCACCCAGCAGCACAGCGAAGGGGACACCCAGCTTGTTGGCATAGGCCATCTTCTGCTTGAATTTCTTCTGCTCGCCGTAGAGCTGCACCTTCAGGCCTCCTGTGCGCAGAACCTGTGCCAGCGCAATGGCGGGGGCGGGATCGGCAGTCATGGGCAGCACCAGTGCGTCCGCAGGGGCAGAGGGCAGTGCGGGATTCAGCAGACCCTGCTCGTCCAGCACATAGAACAGGCGGGTCAGACCGATGGAGATGCCCACGCCGGGCAGCTGCTTTTCAATGTAGTAGCCGGCCAGATTGTCGTAACGGCCGCCGGAGCAGACGGATCCGATCTCGGGATGATCCAGCAGTGTGGTCTCATAAACGGTGCCGGTGTAGTAGTCCAGACCGCGGGCGATGGTCAGATCCACGGCAAAATTGGCCTCGGGCACACCAAAAGCGGACAGGTTTGCAGTGACGGCCTTCAGTTCGGAAAGACCCAGATCGTACATCTCATTCCGGCCTGTGTAGCTTTCCAGCGCGGCAATGACTTCTGCGTTGGTGCCGGTGATGGAGATGAATTTCAGAATCTCATCAGCCTGTGCGTCTGTCAGGCCGCATTCTTCACCCATAAGGATGGCCTTGACCTTTTCGGAGCCGATCTTATCCAGCTTGTCCACGGTACGCATGATCTCACCGGACTTATCGCTCAGCTCAATCATGGCATAGAAGCCGTTGAGGATCTTGCGGTTGTTGACGCGAATCTGGAAACGGGAAAGGCCAAAGCCCTTAAAGACGTTGTAAATGATGGCGGGGATTTCTGCCTCGTTCAGAATGTCCAGCTTGCCGTCACCGATGATGTCGATGTCTGCCTGATAGAACTCGCGGAAACGGCCGCGCTGGGCGCGTTCTCCGCGGTAGACCTTGGAGATCTGGAAGCGGCGGAAGGGGAATGCCAGATCATTGCAGTGCAGGGCAACGTATTTTGCCAGCGGCACGGTCAGGTCGAAGCGCAGCGCCAGATCGGAGTCGCCCTTCTGGAAGCGGTAGATCTGCTTTTCGGTCTCGCCGCCGCCTTTGGCAAGCAATATCTGGGCATCCTCGATGGCGGGGGTGTCCAGCGGGGCAAAGCCGTAGGAAGAGTAGGTGTCGCGCAGGATGGAGACCATGCGCTCGAACTGAATCTGCTTGCCGGGCAGTAGTTCCATAAAGCCGGACAATGTCCGGGGCTTGATAATATCCATAGAAAATGTTCCTTTCAAAATAAGTGTCATTGCGAACCAGTGGGCACACTGGTGTGGCAATCCGTTCCTTGATATCCATTTTGGAAATGCGGATTGCCACGTCGACCCGATGGGTCTCCTCGCAATGACGTGGTTTTATCGTGTGCAATTAAAATCTTAGAAGCGGGGCTTGGTGTGCAGCATTTCGCGCCAGTCCAGATCGCCGCGCTGCAGACCCATGATGGACATTTCAGCGGAAGCGAGATTGGTGGCGATGGGCACATTGTGCTTGTCGCAGGCGCGGATGGTTTCGATCATCTGGGCATCGTCCCAGGGATCGGTGGTGTTGGGATCGGTGAACAGCAGCACCAGATCGATTTCGTTGTATGCAATACGGGCGTTGATCTGCTGGTGGCCGCCCTGCTTGTGAGAAAGCAGCAGGGTGATGGGCAGGCCGGTGTTGTCGGAGATCAGACGGCCGGTGGTAGCGGTAGCAAAGAGATTATGCTTGATCAGGACACTTTTATATGCGGTGCAGAACTGAACCATCAGTTCCTTTTTCTTGTCGTGTGCCAGAAATGCGATATTCACAACGCTCACTCCTTCTCGTTTTTACCGGACTCTTATGGGCTCCGGAAGCCCCATGATTCGTTTTGAAATGCGGGTGCAGGCCTTGGCGGCTGCGCTGCGGGGTTTGTATTTGAGCAGAGGCAGGTTAAAGGTTGCCGCCAGCGTCACATTGGGGTCTTCCGGAATGATACCCAGAAGCGGAAGTCCAGCAGCATCCATAATATCATCAACGGTCAACTCCATGGCCTTAAAGAGCTTCGGCTGGATGCGGTTGACCACCAGACGGACATTGGTTTTGCCCATCAGCTCCAGAACCTGCGCTGTTCTTGCGGCATCGCGCAGGGCGGCGGGGCCGGGACCTGTCACGAGGATGCAGCGGTCAGCAAAAGCAGCAGCAAGCTTGAAGCCTGCTTCTACACCGGCCGGTGCATCCAGAAAAATGTAATCATAGCAGCTGCGGGCAGCGGTCAAAAATGAGCCGAAGTGTTCCGTGCTGATGCGCTCAGGCGGACAGTTCATGGGTGCGGTCAGAAAATGCAGCGAAGGGAACTGTGGATGAACCGTTACATGGCTGAGGGAATAACCACCCTCGCAGACATCCAGAAAGGACAGGGGGCAGTGATCGGAAAGACCAAGGGAAATATCCAGGTTCCGAAGTCCCACATCGCAGTCGATGCACAGCACACGCTTTCCTGCAAGGGCAAGCGCTACGGAAATTCCGGCTGTGACCGAGGTTTTTCCGGTTCCGCCTTTTCCGGAGGCAACTGCGATCAATTCACCCACTTACAGACTCCCCCAAAATTAATCTTGTGTTCATTATAAAGGGATATCGCACAAAAAGCAAGAGCAAATCCAGTATTTTCCAAAGAAATTTCATCACAATAACCAAAATTTTTTTGAATCCGGCGAGGGTGTCGTGCAAATCTCCTGCCAATACGCCCGGAAGAAAACCTTGCTTTTTCGTTTCCGATGCAGTATAATCCACTCAAGCTGAAGCAAACACGACTGAAAAGGAGTACATATTATGGAAAACGAAAACCTGATCCCTGAAGAAGAGGAAAGCAGCATCCTGACCCTGACCGACGAGAAGGGCGTTGACACGGATTTTGAATATCTCGACTGCATCGAGTACAAGGGCAAGGAGTATCTGGTTCTGATGCCCGTGGAGTCTGTGGAGACCGAGATCGTCATTCTGGAGATCGAGCCCGTGGACGAGGAGAACGAGAACTACCTGGCCGTGGAGGATGAAAAGACCCTGAATGCCGTCTATGGCATCTTCAAGGAAAAGTATAAGGATGTTCTGACTTTCGAAGACTGAGCAGGCGGGAAATCGAAATCCTGCCGCGCCCTACGCAATCAGGAAAAGTACAATTTATGCAGCGCGCCGCGTTTTGCGGCGCTTTGTCATTTTTTGCCGCAAATTCACAGAAAATTTACCCCCGTGTTCAAGAATCTTCATTGCGGACAGGAAGAAAATGTGATATGATGGGCAAAATGAAGTAAAACGTAAGGAGGCGGTCATTATGGAACCGAATCGCAACGATTCCGGGAACAACGGCCCCAGAAGAGGTTCAGAGAACAAGAACCCGAAAAACGGTCTTTGGGTCAAGCTGCTGATCGCAGTGGCAGCGGTGTTTGCCATCAGCAGCATCTATAATGCGATCAACAACAGCCAGTATAACCAGACCACATGGTCTGACTTCCGCGCATCCATGGCTGCGCATGAAATCGAGGAAGCTGAAATCCACTACGACCGGATCATCTATCTGACCCGGGAAGAGGCGCAAAAGCCGGCATCCCAGCAGAAGGCCTGCTTCACAGGCCTGCCCACCACCTATGACCAGATGGAACTGGCCGATGAACTGATCGCGCAGGGTGCCGAGATCGTGGATCGGAAGATTGTGGAAGATAATTCCGGTATTATGATGATCCTCAGCTATGCTCTGATGATCGGCGGCATGTTCCTGATCACCAACATGTTCGCCAAGCGCATGGGCGGTGACGGCAGCGGTATGATGGGCGGCTTTGGAAAATCCAAGGCCAAGGTCTACATGGAAAAGCAGACCGGCGTAACCTTCAAGGATGTGGCCGGCCAGGACGAAGCAAAGGAATCCCTGCAGGAAATTATCGATTTTCTGCATAACCCCGGTAAATACACGGAGATCGGTGCCAAGCTCCCCAAGGGTGCGCTGCTGGTGGGTTCTCCCGGCACCGGTAAGACACTCCTTGCCAAGGCCGTGGCAGGTGAAGCCGATGTGCCCTTCTTCTCCATTTCCGGCTCTGATTTTGTGGAAATGTTCGTTGGCATGGGTGCCAGCCGTGTCCGCGATCTGTTCAAGGAAGCAGCCAAGGTTGCTCCCTGTATCATTTTTATCGACGAAATTGATGCGGTCGGCCGTGCCCGCGATACCCGCTTCGGCGGCAATTCCGAACATGAGCAGACCCTGAACCAGCTGCTGAACGAAATTGACGGCTTCGAACCCACCAAGGGCATCGTTTGCCTGGCAGCCACCAACCGTCCTGAGATTCTGGACAAGGCACTGCTGCGCCCCGGCCGTTTTGACCGCCGGATCATCGTGGACCGTCCTAACCTGCAGGGTAGACTGGACACCCTGAAGGTTCACACCCGCAAGATCAAACTGGCAGAGGATGTAGATCTGCGCAAGATTGCGCAGGCAACCGCCGGTGCAGTCGGTGCCGACCTTGCAAACCTTGTCAATGAAGCTGCGCTGCGAGCTGTCCGCAAAGGACGCAAACTGGTCAATCAGGAAGATCTGCTGGTCTCCTTTGAGACCGTCATAGCAGGCACCGAGAAGAAGAATACTGTGCTGACCGATATGGAAAAGCGTCTGGTTGCTTACCATGAAGTGGGTCATGCGCTGGTTGCAGCGCTGGAGAAGCATTCACAGCCTGTTTCCAAAATCACCATCGTGCCCCATACCTCCGGCGCACTGGGCTACACCATGCAGATGCCCGAGGAGGAGAAGTTCCTCTCCACCGCCGATGAGCTGCGCACCGAGCTGAAGACCCTGCTGGGCGGCCGCGCCGCCGAGGGCGTGGTGTTCGGTGTCAAGACCACCGGTGCATCCAATGATATTCAGCGGGCAACAGCTCTGGCTCGCAATATGGTTGCCCTCTACGGCATGAGTGAGGAGCTGGGTCTCATGGCACCTGCCACGGTGCAGGGCCAGTATCTGGACGGCCAGGCATACCTCGACTGCTCTCAGGAGACCTCTGCCAAGGTGGATGCCGCAGTGCAGAAGCTGCTGGACACCAGCTATGCCGACACGGTCAAGCTGCTGACGGAAAACCGCAAGCTGCTGGATGAGATCTCTGAGTACCTGCTGGTTAAGGAGACCATCACCGGCGATGAGCTGATGGCCTATGTCAATGCAGACAGCAAGCAGCTTCCCGAAGCTGCCGAAACCGAAGAAACAGGCGAAGCATAACAACCAAGGCACTGTGAGACCCACAGTGCCTTGCCTTTATAGGAGATTTTTTATGATCGAAGCGTTTTCCAGAACGGAAATTTTGCTGGGTGAAGCGGCTATGGAGCGGCTGTATAACGCCCGGGTGGCGGTCTTCGGTGTTGGCGGCGTTGGCGGCTATACCGTGGAAGCGCTGGCGCGCTGTGGCGTGGGGCAGCTGGACCTGTGTGACAGCGATACCATCAGCGTTTCAAACATCAACCGCCAGATCCTGGCGACCTGCTCCACCGTGGGACAGCTGAAAGTTGAGGTGGCAAAGCAACGGATCACGGACATCAATCCCGATTGCGTGGTGCGCACCTATCCGTTTTTCTATTTGCCGGATACGGCGGACCGGTTTGATTTTACGGCCTACGATTATATTGTCGACTGCATCGACACCGTGACCGGAAAGCTGGCACTTGTGGAGCGGGCACATGCGGCGGGGACACCCATCATCTGCTCCATGGGAACAGGAAATAAGCTGGATCCTGCGGCCTTTCAGGTGGCGGATATTTCCAAGACCTCCATGTGTCCTCTGGCGCGGATTATGCGCAAGGAACTGAAAAAACGGGGTATCAACCATGTGAAAGTGGTCTACTCTCAGGAAGAAGCCCTGACCCCCGCCGTTGACAAGGAGGAACTGGAACGCACCGGTAAGCGGCAGATCCCCGGCTCCACGGCTTTTGTCCCCGGTGCGGCAGGTCTGATCCTCGCCGGTGAAGTCATCCGCGACCTGATCCAAACAGCGCGGTAAAGTGATGTTTATTGTGCTGTGTGCCGTGGATAACGTAGGGGCGGCTACCAGCCGCCCGCGCAGAGAAATGCCGCAAATTCGCCGAAAACCAATGCGAATACGTTAAATTCTACCGCACGGGCGTGTTGCAGAGCGCAGCGAATAAAAACAGGTCGATTGCCGGTGGCAATCGCACAATAATTCATGGATCGCCGCCCCTACATTCATAATCGGAACGGAACGATAAACTGAAATTTGAATCACCAAATATCGACACCCCCGAGTGAACTCGGGGGTGTTTGGTATCAATATTGATCTTTCCATGGGACATTGGCAGGTGCAGCGGGCTTTACACCGGCTCTTTCCTGCAAAGACTGCAGCAGTGTTTCGTAAGCAACGGCATAAGTCACGGCCACGCGGTTCATAAAGAAATAATATATGGTGGCCTGCAGCATAAGAGAGAGAATCAGGAACACAAAATAACTGGCGGTGGGAGACCAGGGCAGCGCAATGCCCAGCCGTGCCAGCAGCACATCGCCATAGCAGACCGCCATGGCAAGCACCTGCAGCGCATAGAACCACCACAGGCTCAGATCCAGCTTCAGCAGCGCAAAGCGGTTGCGATGCATCAGCGTGCGGCTCTGGTGCATGGCAAGCAGGGCGCGTGGGCGGCTCTGATCGAGCAGACAGTAGGGAACCATCCGGTAACGGTAATACATGGGGATAAAAACCAGAAGGAAAAGCACGGCAAAAATCCACACGGCAGGCATGATCGCATCCGTTGCAGCCAGCATGGTAGCCTCGTCCAGTGTGATCGTGCCGCTCAGGGCAGAGGCCGATGCAATCATCGGTGTCATCAGCTCCTGAAAGGCTGCGGAAGATGGCAGCATGAGGAAAATGTAAACGCTCAGATACAGGCTTATCAGACACACACCGGCATACAGAAAGCCCTGCAGCATCACGGTACGCAGAAAGGGGAAGAAGCGGCGGAAGCCGCCGAATAAGGTGTCCCGGGTCACAGTTTCCTTGCGGTAGACACGCATTGCCACATCGCAGTAGCCAATTTCCAACCCCAGCAGAACCAGCGTCTGAACGATGGGCAGCAAGGTCTGGAGGGTGGACAGCATGGAGCGCAGTCCCATATTGCTCAAACCACCGGTGTTTTCAATCCGGTCGCTGAGTAGAACAGAAATACCCGAGGCAGCCAGTGACAGGATGCTGATGATGCCAAGATAGATCAGCACGATCTGCTTCAGATCCCCTCTGGCATTTGCAAGCGCCTGACCGGCGGCGTGATGCATGTTGCGACGGTCACGAATATTCATGATACGCCTCCTTCATGAAAGTACTTTTGTTATAAACCAAATGCGGCAAAATAGCAAATGAATTTTTTTGTAACGGTGGAAAAAACCATAGAATTATGCTACAATAGGGTAAATTTCACTTACCCGGAGGGAAAGGAATATGACACTGGGCGAAAAAATCAGGCAGGCGCGGTTGGAAGCGGGGCTTTCCCAGCGCCAGCTTTGCGGCGGGGAAGTGACCCGCAACATGCTCTCGCAAATAGAAAATGGAGCTGCAAAGCCTTCTATGGCGACCCTTGCCTATTTTGCTTCCCGTCTGGGAAAAACGGTGAGTTTCTTTCTGGAGGAAGAGGTGGTGTGCTCGCCCAATCAGGAGCTGATGAAACGAGCCCGCGATGCAGTGCTTGCCGGCAAGGGGCAGGAAGCGGCGGAAGTTCTGGCAGACTACTGCTACCCAGACCCTGTTTTTGATGCGGAAGCCACACTCCTTCGCCGTCTTGCGGCATTACAGCGGGCAGAAGAGGCACTGAAAAAGGGACAGGCGGCTTATGCAGCCGAAATTCTGGAAGAACTGAATATTTTGCAGGACGGCTATTGCGCGGCACATCTGGAACACCAAAGGCTGCTTTTGCTGGCAAAAGCACGGCCGCAGCTGCGCCGTGAAATATGCCGTTGCCTGCCGTCCATCGATGAAGAGTTGATTTTACGGGCGCGGGATGCACTGGACAGGGGCGCATTTGACCGTTGCACAGCACTGCTGGAAGCGGCACAGGATCAGGATGCAGCAGCGTGGAACTTTTTGCGTGGTGAGTTGCATCTGACCAGGGAGCAGTATGTGGAAGCGGCAGCATGCTACCGCAGGGCAGAACCTGCTTTTCCTGAAAAATGTGCGCCCCGGCTGGAACGGTGCTACCGGGAGTTGGGAGATTTCAAACAGGCCTATTTTTACGCCTGCAAACAGCGCAATCAAATTGATGTTTAACATGCTGTTATGAATTTGAATCACATGCAAAGAAGCGGGCGTGCCAACCGGCACGCCCGCAGCATTATTCAGCCGACCCCCAGGCTGGGATCCAGAGAAGCGTTTTTCTCGTTGAGATAATTGGCGATTTTGTTCAGTCCCGGTGTGACCAGCTCCATGGTTCGGTTGTAAGAATTTTTTGCATCGCTGTACTGCGAGGAAGTAAGACCGAAAGTACCCATCCAGTCAGAAACGGACTGATCCAGCGGGATGATGAAAAAGTCACGGTTTTCATCCGTCCCCTGAACCAGAATCCATGTGGGCAGAACCCGCACTGCATTGACGCGGACGGAACCGTCGTTATACTTTGCCAGCGTGAAGCGAAGCATCACACCATCTTCACAGTAGCCGGTGGTCATGCCGATGGTATCGGCGCGCAGGTTGCCAAGAAGCGAACCGGTGGAATACAGGCAGATGGTCTTGTGGGTGGGGTCGACAGTGCTGGTCAGCAGCTCCAGCGGCTGCACCACATGGGGGTGGCTGCCGATGATCACATCAATACCCAGATCACACAGCGTCTGCGCAATGGTGCGCTGGGTATCACTGACGATGGTGGAATATTCGTCACCCCAGTGAATGTACATCACAATGGCATCCACGCCATCGGCGCGCATAGCGGCGATCTCACCCTCGATTTCGGTATAAAACCTGCTCAGATAATTGTAGTCAAAGGCATTGATCAGGCCGTCTGCCGCAGCATCGGTGGTCATGCCGTTAATGGTCACACTGCCACCGTCGTCCACTTCGCCGAAGGTATAGCAGACCATGCCGATCTCGATGCCGCCTACGGACTGAACCGTGTAGCGGGGTTGATCGGCGCTGCTCAGTGTGCCGAGTCCTGTAAGCCCCGACTCCTGAATGACTTCCAGTGTACGCTTCAGTCCGGCGGTGCCATAGTCATAGCTGTGGTTATTGCCGGTCAGCAGCATATCGAAGCCGGTATCTTTGGCGCAGCGGGCAATGGCATCGGGACTGTTGAAGTTGGGATAACCGGTATACAGAAGCCCGTCCGTACCGGAAAGCGTCGTTTCCAGATTGGCAACGGCAAAATCCGCCGAGGAAACATAGGGCTTGAGATAGGAAAAGATGGGTGTAAAATCGAAGCCGTCCACCGTCTGACTGCTGCGCACGATGGGCAGGTGCATCATCACATCACCGGCGACTGCGATTTCCACACGGGCGACCTCCATCATCTGGGAGGGATCCACATAGATGTTCTGTTCCTGTGTGGGTATATCCTGCAAAGCCACCACGGGGGAATCCTGCCATGGCAGCTGCACAACATGCTCACCGTCAGCGAACAGGCCGAGGCAGAATGTAAACGCAGTGGCCGCACTGAAATAAATGGTCAGCGCCAACAGCACGGCACCCGCAATACGGAGCACACGCAGCACGGCCGGGTGAATGTAGGATTCGTTTCTATCTTGTTCGTTCATGGGGAATCTCCTCAGGTGTCCAGAAGGTAGTGCACGGAGTGGACGGTCTTACCGCTGCGGCTGTAAATGCGGGGAACACGGCGGCTGATGCCGCAGACAAATTCGTAGTTAAAGCTGTCCGCTGCGGCGGCGATGGTTTCAACGGTGATCTCTTCATTTCCGCTGCGGCCGACCAGCACCACGCTGTCACCCACCTGCACGTCGGGAATGTCCGTCACATCCACCATCATCTGATCCATGCACACGCGGCCGAGACTGGGGGCTTTTCTGCCACGGATCAGCACGTGGAATTTTCCGGAAAGACTGCGGCGGTAACCGTCGGCATAGCCAACGGGAACGGTCGCCACGCAGGTTTCCTTTGTGGTGACGCAGGTGCCGCCATAGCTGATTTCCCGGCCGGCCGGCAGGGTCTTGACATGGGTCACCCGGCTGAGCCATTGCAGTGCCGGGCGGATGGAAAGCCGGGCGGGATCCACTTCGTCACTGGGATACATGCCGTAAAGCACGATGCCGGCACGAACCATTTCATAATGCTCGTCAAAATTCATCAGTCCTGCGGAGTTGTTCAAGTGGCGGATGGGCACCTGAATACCGCGGGACACCAGCTTTTCATAAAACGCATCAAACAGCGCTTTCTGCTTCCGTGCGCGGCTCAGATCGGCGCAGTCCGCTGTTGCAAAATGGCTGAAAAGGCCTTCTGCAAAAATGCAGGGCAGTTTTGCAATTTCAGCGCAGGTGTCTGCGTCTTCATCGGTAGCCTGAAAGCCGATGCGGCTCATGCCTGTGTCCACAGCCAAATGGAATGCCGCAGTTTTTCCTGCTTTTTGAGCAGCCTTGGACAGCGCCAATGCGTCCTCATAGTGATAAATGGTGGGGCGGATCTCTGCCTGCACCAGCGTGGGAAACGCAGAAACAGGGGTGTGTCCGAGAATCAGAATGGGGTTGTAAAGACCTGCCCGCCGCAGCTCCATGGCTTCCAGAATGGAGGAAACACCGAAAAAGCTGCACTTGTCCTGCAGCAGGCGGGCAACCTGAATGGCACCGTGGCCGTAGGCATCGGCCTTGATGACCGCCATGACATCGGTACCTGCGGTACGGGCACGGATGGTATCAATGTTGGCATCAATGGTGTCCAGATTGATCTTAACGTAGGTATTGTCGAAGTTCACTGAGAATCAACTCCAGATGGTAACAGATGCACCCATTTTATCATGAAAAGACAAAAATGTAAACACAGGAAAGCGGAAGATGGGAAATTGATGTTTGTCGTGCGCGCTGCAACACCCAAAAGGAGAAAACTTTACCAGCACACCAAACAGCGATTTACTTTTCTTGACAATCCGGTAAAAAGTGTTTATAATAAATCCAGATCGCAAAGCAAATAAGTCTTCGGGGGGCTGGACGTTTCCGGCTGAGATTGAGTGATAAGCACTCTGACCCGTGAACCTGATACGGTTAATACCGTCGAAGGGAAAGATGCACATATGGGATACCGGACGTATCGCATTGCACCCAGACGGATGTGATGCGATACTTTTTATTCCGGAGGTATTTCCATGAACAAAACAAAAAAATTGACGGAAAGCGCCATGCTGCTGTCCGTCGCCATCGTGCTGGAGCTTATCAGCAAGATGTTCATTCCTGAGCTGCCTTTCGGCGGACAGGTCACACTGGTCAGCATGCTGCCGGTGGTGCTGATCTCCTACCGCCACGGTGTCCGGTGGGGACTGGTGTCCGGCTTTGCTTATGCCATGATCGAAATGATCATTGGCGCAAAGACTGTGGCTGCTGCTTTTCAGCCGGGTTACTTTGGCGACAGCGTGCTGATTCTGAATGCACTCATTATGTGCGCGCTGGATTATCTGCTCGCATACACCATGCTGGGACTGGGCGGTATCTTCCGTGACCGGATCGAAAACCGCAGCAAGGCACTGTGCTGCGGCGTGCTGCTGGCACTGGGCTGCCGCTACATCGCCCACATTCTTTCCGGCTACATTCTCTTTTCCGGCTGGGCAGAGTGGTTCTTCACGCAGGAGGGCTTCCCCGCATGGGGTGCCGGTCTGGTGGCATCCCTCAGTCCCGGGTTTCTGGGACTCGTATACAGCATCGTTTACAACGGCATGTACATGATCCCCGAAATGATCCTGACAGCCATTGCTGCTGCCGTAATTGCCCGCAATCCCAAAATCGCCGCAACGCTCAGCTGATCAACACCCCGCACGGTTCGTGCGGGGTGTTTTTCTTGACTTTTGTACCAGCCGTAGTATAATTACCGTAGAACTATTTGAAATAAAGGAGCGAAATTCCTATGTATTACCGCATGAAAGTTGCAGGTCTGGAGCGCGATCTGCCCATTTGCCCCGTAAACGACAAGCTGTATATTGCCGGTTTTGTTATCTTCGGTGATCAGGAGTTGACTGTTGCCTGCGCCCGCGACCTGTTGGCGCGCGCCCCTGAATATGACTACATCATCACCGCAGAAGCCAAGGGCATTCCTCTGGCACACGAAATGGCCCGTCAGGCAGGTGATGCCAAGTATATTCTCGCCCGCAAGGGTCCGAAGCTCTACATGCGTGATATTTTCTCCGTCACCGTCAACTCCATCACCACTGCCAAGGAGCAGAAGCTGTATCTGGACGGTGCCGATGCTGCTTTGATGAAGGGCAAAAAGATCCTGATCGTGGATGATGTCATTTCCACCGGCGAAAGCCTGAAGGCGCTGGAAGCACTGGTCGAGAAGGCTGGCGGTGAGATCTGCGGCCGCATGGCAATTCTGGCCGAGGGCGATGCCATCGACCGTGAAGACCTGATCTATCTGGAGCCCCTGCCCCTGTTCAATCCCGACGGCACCGTCATGGGCTGATAACACCGTACAGGTGAAAAGATAAGGAGGAATTACCATGACCGAAGTTCAATCCACCTCCATTGTAGAAGCCACCAAACTGTTTTTTACCCGTTATGCTGACTTCAACGGCCGCTCCAGAAGAAGTGAATTTTGGTGGGCGCAATTGACGATCAGCATTCTGGGCGGTGTGATTGGCATGATCATTCCTGACCTATCCTGGATATGGTCGCTGGCTGTGCTCATTCCCAACATTGCCATCTCTGTCCGCCGCCTGCACGATATCGGCAAAAGCGGCTGGTGGTATCTGGTCAATCTGATTCCTCTGGCAGGTCCCATCATTTTCCTGGTATGGGCATGCCAGGACTCCGCCGCAGACAACATCTGGGGATCCAATCCCAAATATTGATAATGCAAAAATGCGCTGCAGTGTTGCAGCGCATTTTTTATATGTTCATATCCCGGATGCGGCGGCGTAGAAGCGTGAGCGCAAAATACATGGTCTCGTAGCGAATGTATTGCCTGGCGTTAGCATCCCAGAGGTAACGGACACGGGGTGCAAATTCTTCATCCCCGTGCCAGAACAGCAGGCCGATCTTCAGACCGTCAAAGAGGTCAAAGGCATAGCCGAAGTCTCCGCCTCTGATCGGTGCCGCACCCAAACGAGCCGCAGCGCGGTGCAGCCATGCGGGGTTGGCATCAATTTTCTCAGCAAAAGGATCCCGGGACTCTTCCAGCAGGTTCTGATGAAATTGCAGGCCGAAGGACTGCATGTTCTGCCACTGGCCACAAAGACAGCGATCATCCCGGCTGTCGCAGAGCAGGTCAAGCAGGGTCATCACCTCTTCATAGGTATTTGCATCCACCCATGTCCCGTATACCTGCCGCCGCAGATCACCGGATGACCGGTCAATACTATATAGTTGACATAACAGGTTTACATAAATATATTGTGCATCGGATTCCAATTGAAACTTACGGATCAGTTTTTCCTGATCGTAGGTCAGAAACCGCTTTTTTGCCTGTGCAGCCTGAATCAGATAGTTATTCGTACGCGCCATGAAAACACCGCCTTTGGAGGATGCAATTAACAGGAAAGGACGGCGTACTGCCGTCCTTTTTTGCTGCATTTTACGCCATCTGCAGACCCATGGCTTTGCCGCCAAGGATGTGGAAATGCAGGTGGGGAACCATCTGGCCGGAGTCGGGGCCGCAGTTGGAGGCAACGCGGTAGCCGTTGACAAGGCCTTCTGCCTTTGCGATTTCGGGAATAACCTCGAAAATGTGGGCGATCACAGCGCTGTTTTCAGCGGTAATGCCGTTGCAGTCCTCGATATGCTCCTTGGGAACGACCAGAATGTGTACCGGAACCTGGGGCGCAATATCCAGAAAAGCCAGAACCGTATCATCCTCATAAACCTTGGTGGAAGGGAGTTCTCCTGCGATGATCTTACAGAACAGACAATTTTCCATATTTGTTTCCTCCTTATAATCCAATCACACTGAACACACCGGTGCTCGCGATACCCATGATGATGCCGGCAATAATGACACCCAGGGAAACGGAAGCAGCGGTGGATTTGATACCCATATTCAAGAAAGATGCGGCCAGTGTACCGGTCCATGCGCCGGTACCGGGAAGGGGAATGCCCACAAACAGCATCAGCGCCACAAACAGGCCGCCGCGGCCTGCGGTGCTGGTCAGCTTTTTACCGGCCTTTTCACCCTTTTCCAGAAAGAAACGGGAATATTTGCTGATATATTTCTTGTCTGCACCCCACAGCAGCACTTTTCTTGCAAAATAGTAGATAAACGGCACCGGCAGCATATTGCCGATGACACAGACAGCCAGTGCGGTAAAATAATCAAGATCCATGCCCACAGCCATGACGATGGCGCCGCGCAGTTCCACCAGCGGAATCATGGAAACCAGAAAAATCAGAAGATACTTTTGAAGCATTTTATCACCTTTATTATAATTCGTGCCCATTGTAGCATATCTTTTCACCGTATGCAACGGAAAAACCGGAAAACAGGTAAATTTTCAGCAAAATGTAAAAGCATACTTGACGAAAGACCGGATTGCAGGTACAATAACTGGGTATTAGGCGCAAGCCTCGATCCACGCCTGTCAGGGAAAATCCGGCAGGCGCTTTTTTTATGAAGCAAGGGTGATCCGATGAAGAACCGCAAAAAAGTGTTATCCATACTGATGGTGGTTGTGGGAAATATTCTGTTTTCCCTGTCCGTCAAGCTGTTTGTGCTGCCTGCAAATCTGATGAGCTGCGGCACTACAGGCATTGCACTGGTGGTAAACCATTTTCTGCATGTGCCCATGTCCGGATTTATATTCCTGTTCAATGCAGCAATGCTTACGGTGGGCTGGATGGTGCTGGGGCGGCAGTTTGCCATGACCACCATACTCAGCTCCGTGTTGTACCCCGTGCTACTGGGAATCCTCAACCGAATTCTGGGTGATGTGACCGTAACGGAAAATATGCTGCTAAATGTTCTGTTTGCAGGCATGGGTCTGGGTGTCAGCCTTGGCATCGTCATGCGCGCAGGCGCATCCACCGGCGGCATGGACATCCCACCGCTGATCCTCAAGAAATTCTTTCGGATTCCCGTATCGGCAACACTGTGGGGCTTTGACTTTTGTATTATGCTGGCGCAGATGGCATTTCATACCGTGGAAGATTTGCTCTATGGTGTTCTGCTGCTCCTGGTGATCTCCGTTGCGCTGAACAAGATCATGCTGCTGGGAACCAGCCGGACGGAGGTTAAGATCATCACCACCAGACCGAAAGAAATTCGCGATGCCATTTTGTCTCAGGTGGATCGGGGCGTGACCATGCTTCATGGTGCCGGCGGCTACAGCGGCACAGAAACGGAGATCATCATGAGTGTGGTCTCCAATTATGAACTGCCGAAGATTGAGCAGCTTGCCCGCAGCATTGACCCGGCCTGCTTCATGATCATCAGCCGCGTCAGCGAAGTCTGGGGCAGAGGTTTTACTTACGGCAAAAAAGACGATGCGCAGTAAGTTGATGTTTATCGTGCTGTTATGAATTTGAATTGTCGCCCCTGTGGGGCGACAATATCCTGCGGATGCAGGGGATACGGATTGCTGCGTCGCATGGCTTAATGCCATGCTCCTCGCAATGACATCGTAATTTGGTAGTTGGTAGCAGCAACATCGGCGCAGAAACCATCGAAAACCACTGTCATTCCGAGGAGGCCTGAAGGGCCGACGTGGGAATCTCCCGGTACAATGTTTGTTTTTGCACTGCTTATCGATGCATGGAAGCAGGAGATTGCCACGTCGCGCTATGCGCTCCTCGCAATGACATGTTTTTTGAGCGGCACAATGTTGCGAACTCGCATTGGATTTCGGCGAATTCGTAACAGACAACCGCAGCGGGCGGCTAATAGCCGCCCCTACATTTACTATCGAAGCAGTGCGATAAACTGAAATTTGAATTACCGTACATAACAAAACCTCTCCGCTGTGTAGCGGGGAGGTTTTGGCGCTTATGCGGTTGCTTCCTTGATGATGGCAATGCCATCGACCAGATTGGCCTTCTCGAGCGTGCCCTCAATGGCGACCTGACGCTCCATCAGGTCAGTCAGGATTACGCAGCCATCCTTGCACTCAATGGTCATGACATTTTTCATGATGATGGCTTCCGGTGTCAACTGATTGCGGTAAACGGTAGAAAGACACATAGCGGCGCCTCCTTACTTGACATCCAGGCTGGCCAGTACAGCGGACAGGCGCAGGTTGCCCTTTTCAAAATCAGACACAGCGGCCATGACCTGCTCGTAGGCCATGTGGCTGCCTGCCTTTTCCAGCTGAACAGCCAGATCGGCCAGCTCCTTGGCATGGGCAGCGTTGTGGCCGACCATGTACTTCATCAGTGCCATCAGTTCTTCCATGGGCGTATGCTCGCAGGAAGAACTGCAGCTGTGGCAATCATGGCTGCAGGAATGGCTGTGGTCATGGGCATGACCCCCGCCATGCAGGTGTTCGTGGGTATGGGGATGGTCGTGATCGTGCTCATGGCAGTGTGTATGCTCATGGGTATGGGCAACGCCGTCATGTGTATGCGCGTGGGTGTGGGAATGCTCGTGGTCGTGGCAATGGCCGCCGACGTGATCGTGATGCAGATGCATAAGAAATCCTCCTGATGGAATTTTTCTTTTATTATACTGGATGGGTGCTGTCCTGTCAAAACATTTATTTTCGAGCCGTATCCCCCCTACAGGCTTGCGCAACCGGTGGAAAAGGAGTATAATGTATAAAAATGAGAGGAGGCATGCAAAATGGAAGAACAGAATCAGCATATCCACGACCATGCTTACCAGCATGCCCACGGCATCGCCCATACCCATGGCCATGTGCACGAAAATCAAAAGGCGGTGGTCAACAGGCTGGCGCGAGCCATCGGCCATCTGGAAAAGGTCAAGCGCATGGTGGAGGAGGGCAGCGACTGCTCCGAGGTGCTGGTACAGCTTGCAGCAGTTCGCTCCGCCATTGATAATACGGGCAAGGTGATTTTACAGGATCACATGCGCCACTGCATGGTGGACGCTGTGGCGGCAGGAGATGAGGATGCCATCGAGGATCTGTGCCACGCCATCGAACGCTATATGAAATAGCCAACAGCCGCCGAACTGCCGGCGGCTGCAATGATTTGGAGAACCATTATGAAGCAAATCCTTATTTTCGCACTGGTACTTCTGCTTTTTGCAGGCTGCACGGTACCGGTGGAAACTGCTGCACCCACAGAACAAGCAACAGTGCAAATCCGGCCGGCGGAAACGGAAACCGTTCCGGTGCAGGCCTTCCTTCCTGCGACGGAAGTACCCACAGAACCGCCGGAACCGGCCGATTCCGATCTTGTGCGGGTGGCAGACTATCTTCCGGATATCCGGCAAAACCTGCTTTATGCGACACAGGAGAATTTCACCGGGCAGCGGATCTATGATTTTGCTGATGCCTACCTGCGCTACGGAACGGTCAAGAAACTGAAAGCGGCTTATGAAGAATTGGCAGGGCAGAATCTGGGCATTCTGATCTGGGATGGCTTCCGCCCTCTGGCGGCGCAGGAAAAGCTCTGGGAGATATGCCCCGATCCTGCTTATGTATCCCACCCGCTCACAGGATCCCGCTCCCATTGCCGGGGCAGTGCCATCGATCTGACCCTGGTAGATCTGAAAAGTGGCCGGGAGCTGACGATGCCTACGGGCTTTGATGATTTTTCCGCACTGGCCGACCGGGATTATTCCGATTGCGCCCCGGAAGCAGCGGCCAATGCCCAACTGCTGGAGGAGGTCATGATCCGATGCGGATTCAAGCCTTACGGTGCGGAATGGTGGCATTTTTCGGACACAGAGGATTATCCGGTGGAAGAAAATTTCCGGCCGGAACAGACGGTGTTTGACGGCGGCGTAGGATAAAAAAGAACAAATTGTTCATTTGACTTTCTGATTCAGGTATGCTACCATGAAACTGAAATCAAACCACTACACAAGGAGGATTTTACAATGGCGAACCGTTATACCGGCACGAAGACCGAGAAAAACCTGTGGGAAGCATTCGCAGGCGAATCCATGGCCCGCAACAAGTACACCTATTTTGCATCCGTGGCAAAGAAGGCAGGTTACGAGCAGATCGCAGCCCTGTTCCTGCAGACTGCAGACAATGAAAAGGAGCATGCAAAGCTGTGGTTCAAGGCGCTGGGTGAGATGGGCAACACTGCAACAAACCTGAAGCATGCTGCCGAGGGCGAGAACTACGAGTGGACCGATATGTACGACCGTATGGCCAAGGAAGCTGACGAGGAAGGCTTCCACGATCTGGCTGAGCAGATGCGCGGTGTTGCTGCTGTTGAGAAAGCACATGAAGAGCGTTACCGTGCCCTGCTGAACAACGTGGAAACTGCCGCTGTTTTCGAGAAGGCCGGTGTTGTCATGTGGGAATGCCGCAACTGCGGCCATCTGGTGGTCGGCACCGCAGCACCCCAGCTGTGCCCTGTCTGCAAGCATCCGCAGGCCTACTTCGAAGTCCACAAGGAAAACTACTAAGAATTGCACCAAAGCCCTCTGGCATCCGCCGGAGGGCATTTCCTATTTACCAGACCGAAATTCGTCAACAAGCCCCAAAACAATCCGAGCCTGATTTTGAGATAAGCCTTCCAGCGAAACTGTCAAGTCTGCACTGCCAGTGTTTTTTCCTAAAAGATAATCGACACTGCATTTATAGAGGTACGAAAGATGAAAAAGAACCTCAACACTCGGAGTGCGTTCGCCCGTTTCATAACCCGAGATTAAAGAGGGGGACACGTCTAGTAATTTAGCGACATCCCTTTGGGAATACATATATTTTTCTCTCATTTCCCGCAACCGCTCTGGTAATCCGTTAATCATAGTGAGCACCTCCAACACTTATTGTAAGCAACTTTTGCTCACTTTAGATGTTGCATAAATACACTTTTGGTGTTGACATTAACCACTTTGCGTGTTATCTTATAATTACAATAAAAAATTTGGAGGTTTTATTATGATACTGCGAGATGATCTCAAACCCGGCGTGCAATACCGTATTCCTAACTGTGCCCATTGGACCAAAGAACAAATTCAGCAGATGATTGTAGATAAGGCTGCAGAATACAATGTATCTGTCGGCTTCCGTCAGGATTTCCTTGCCAACAATACTTTTGAAGGTCTGCTGAAATTGCTAACCACGGAATGTACTGTTATTTACAATTCTGATACCAAAGTAAAGAAACCATCACCTGATTTCATTATGCTTATCCAGCGTGAAGGAACTTACCTGTTTATCGTATTCAACGAGCATGCGTATTCATGTGGTGGCTCCAACTGGCGCACTATCATGGGGGATGTTTTCTTTGAGCTGTTTGGCAAATAATGGGGTGTTGTCTTATGGAAAAGAAAAACTGTCCCAAGTGTGGATTCTCTGCCCATCCGCTGTGCTCTGTGGATGGACAATTCTGGAAATATGTTTGCGAGAGATGCAAACATACATTTGTTGAGAATGCCTGATTGGAGGAACGAAACATGAAAAGAATTGCGGTTAGAAGAAACGAAGAACCCTTGTTCTGGACTGGCGTAAAAATGTATGGTGACTGGTTCCAATGTGCATCCTGCGGCTATCTGGTCAGAATGCGCGTTCTGGGCGACACGGCTCATTGCTCCCAGTGTGGTGGTACGATGCGCAGAAAGTAAGCATTACAAGGGGTATAAGTTAAGTTATGAGTTGTCCATATTACAAGTATGACCACGGATATGCATGTGCAAAATCCGGCAAGAATGTTAACGAGGATATATATTGCAAATACTGTCGCGGTTATGACTACCGAGATTGCCCGTTGTATAAAGCAAAACAGTAACCAAAGCCCTCCGGTATCCGCCGGAGGGCTGTTTTTACGCGGAGGGTAAAATTGATGTTTGTCGTGCTGTGTGCCGTGGATAACGTAGGGGCGGCGACCCGCCGTCCGGCGGTACAATGTTGCGAATTCGCCGAAAACCAATGCAAATTCGTAACAGCGGGCGGCTGATAGCCGCCCCTACATTCAAAATCGAAACAGAGCGATAAACTGAAATTTGAAGTGCAATTTGTGTCTATTGAAAACGGTTTTTACCCGTGGTATAATCGAAAGAAAATGTGGGGGAAAAGAAATGAAAGAACATCTGCATACCATACCGGTCAATGAGGCATTTCAGTCGGGGGACGAGTGCCCCTTCTGCTATTTACAGCGGCAGGCGGAGCAGCGCATCATCCGCTATGTGGCAGGCCCAGGTGCCAGCTATATGGAGCCGGAGATCCGGGAGGTAACGGATAGAACCGGCTTTTGCCCCGCACATCTGAAGAAGCTCTATGATTACGGCAATACCTTAGGCAATGCCCTGATGCTGCAGACCTATTACTTAAGCATGCTGGAACGGCTCAAGGCGGAATTCGGACAGTTTGAGCCCCCCGCACCAAAAAAACTTTTCTCCAAACCTCACGCCAGTGAGGACGGCTGCTGGAAGCACCTGCAGGAGGAAACGGATCGGTGCTACATTTGCAGCCGTCTGGAAAATACCATGGACCGCTATTACCGCACCTTTTTTGCTCTGTTGAAAGAGCCGGAATTCCGCAGCCGGGTGGAGAATTGCAAGGGCTTCTGCCTGCACCATTTTTCCGAGCTGCTCCATTCGGCGGAGCTGCACCTGCCCAATGCCCACCGCCAATGGTTCTATGATACGGTGTTTCCGCTGATGGAAAACAATCTGATCCGGGTCAAAAATGATCTGGACTGGCTGATCGCCAAGTACGACTACCGCAACGCATCTGCCGACTGGAAAAATTCCCGGGATGCACTGCAGCGCGCCATGCAGAAGCTGGGTGCGGGTCATGTGGCGGACAAGCCCTACCGTGAAGAATAACATAAAAATGCGCCCCTCCGGGCGCTGCACAAACGGTATAAAAAGTGAAATGACCCTTGACTACTGCTTCTTCTGTCACGATAAGAAACATTTTTTGTAGTCAAGGGTCATTTCTGTTCATTCTTAGTATCTAACATCATTGATTAACCTCGCTTTCTACAGATTGCATCGCCCAGTTTATTCTTCTGTGCTTTGCTTTTCCGGTTCGTGATGCTGCGAACCTGTCTGACGATTTTCTTTCGTGTCAAATGGCGATTCTTCCGGCTTTTTGAGATTTCTTATGCCATCTCCGTTAAGTTTTTCTAACTCGTGCCGTGTGCTTCTTTTCTTCGAAAGGGATCGTCTCGATTTCAAGTTTTGAATTTTGATATTTTCAATTCTTGAAATCTAAGGATTTACCTGTACATTGGTATCACCTCTTTGTGTCTATAAGATATCACAATAAATATATAATTTCAAGATGGAAAAACATATAAAATCAACAAAGAGTCTTTGTACAAAATACAGATTTACGCGACATAGAGACAAAAACCTTGACGGAGCAAAGGGTTTGTGGTATAATAAATATGTTGGGCGGCCTATGGGCCGCCCGTTTTTTACAGATCCAGTTTCAGGTCATTTTCCCTGATCCAGCCGGCCTTGCGCAGAATTTCGCAGAAGAACCAGCTCAGAACCGCCGGCAGAACGAAGCAGATCAGGATCAGGCCAATCCAGTCCGTAGCCGTGATGCTGTCCTTGAGACCAAGGGCGATGTCATTGACCCAGCCGGTGTAAACACCGATCTGACCCACAAAACCGCAGGTACCCATACCGGAGGACAGGCCGCCGGAGGGGGCGTTCATCTGAAGCTTGAACACGCAGGTGGCCAGAGGGCCGGTGATCATGGATGCCAGCGTGGGCGGGATCCAGATCTTCGGGTTGCGGATGATATTGGGCATTTGCAGCATGCTGGTGCCGATGCCCTGGGCGACCAGACCGCCCCAGCGGTTTTCGCGGAAGCTCATGACCGCAAAACCGACCATCTGGGCGCAGCAGCCTGCGACAGCAGCGCCGCCGGCCAAGCCGACAAGGCCGAAGCTTGCGCAAATGGCGGCGGAGGAAATGGGGAGCGTCAGCGCAATGCCAACCAGTGCGGAAACCAGAATGCCCATGAAGAAGGGCTGCAGCTCGGTAGCCCACATAATGGCTTCGCCCACTGCTTTTGCTGCGGTACCGATGGGCGCAGCCACCAGCGCGGCAAAGCCGACACCGGCAAGGATCGTCACAATCGGGGTTACCAGAATGTCGATGCGGGTCTCTTTGCTGACCAGCTTGCCGCACTCACAGGCGGCGATGGCCACAAAGTAGACGGAAAGGGGACCGCCCGCGCCGCCCATGGTGTTGGCAGCGAAGCCCACAGGGATCAGCGCATACAGCACCAGTCCCGGTGCGTGAAGCGCCGTGCCGATGGCGACCGCAATGCCGGGGCCGACCATGGCGGAGGCCAGACCGCCCACCGTATAGTCGTTGACAATGGGTGTGGTCAGAAAGCCGATGTGCAGCTGCTGGCCGAGGGTGTTGAGGATTGTGCCCACCAGCAGGGTGCAGAACAATCCCTGCGCCATGGCACCAAGAGCGTCCAGACCATAGCGCTTGCCGGAGAAAATGATGTTTTTGCGTTGCAGAAATGTTTTGAGGTTTTCCATTTTGATGTTTCACATCTCTTTCCATAAGTATTGTAGCTCATGCAAAGAATGAAACGTCAACCCGTGGAAGGGTGACCCTAGACAACTCAAAGCTCCCATGGCGGCGGTGCAGGGGTTCTATCATGCCGCGGAAGAACTCAGCCGTCTTCGGTGCCGGATGCTTTTCCGGCCTCCGGAAAAAGCGCTCCTTTGTCCGATTTTCGCGAGCCGGGAACAATAAAGATATTGTATCAGAACTATGGATTTTGTCAATCATGGACAAAAAAATAACGCCCATTATGGGCGCACAAAAACATAAAAATGAAATGACCCTTGACTACTGCTTCCTGTCTGACTCAAGAAACATTTTTTGTAGTCAAGGGTCATTTCTGTTCATTCTTGATATCTAACATCATTGATTAACCTCGCTTTCTTTAGATTGCATCGCCCGGTTCGTTTCCTGAGCTTTGCTTTTGGCTCATGATGTTTTGTGAGCCTTGTTGACGTTTCCGCTTTCGAATCTTTCTATTATTCAGATTCCATCCAACTTCTCGAAACTTACTTTTCAATCTACCAAGTGTACTTTCCTGACGATTCTTATTCGAAAATGGAAACATCCATGGTCTGCTTTTCGCCGTCTTTTTCTGCTGCATGTGCTCAGCCTTTTTCTTGGCATGATCCATGTTCATCACATGGAGGATACAGGCTTTCACATTATCTGCATGTTCCGGCTTCTTCACAGCCATTTGAGAACTGTTTTTAGGCACTTCTCTTTGTAACCATACTGTAGCACAGGAACTTTTCTTTTTCAAGTCGGAATGTTGTATAAAATGAACAAGATTTAATCGTGCAAAATAGAGAAACCTGTTTTGTTGCACAAAGAAATGTTGACAAATACGGATGGTCTTTGCTATACTGAATTTGTTGGGCGGCCATCGGCCGGCCATTTTTTATGAAAGGAAAAATCGATATGGTCATCAAGCGTGATTTGATATATACGCCCAAAGGAAAGAACCGTCCCCTGCACATCTGGCTGCCGCAAGGGTATTTTGATACGGATGCGCGGTATCCTGTCATGTATTTTTTTGACGGGCATAACCTGTTTTTTAATGAAGATGCCACCTACGGTAAAAGCTGGGGTCTGAAGGAGTTCCTGGAGGACTGGCCGAAGGATATCATCATTGTGGGCATTGAGTGTGGACATGAGGGGTATGAGCGGCTCAGCGAATATCTGCCCTATCCTGCCACCGGCTATTTCGGGCAGTTTGAGCCTTGGGGCGAAAAGACCATGGACTGGATCGTCCATGAGCTCAAGCCCCTCATCGACCGGGAATACCGCACGATCCCCTTCCGGGAGTGTACCGCCATCGGCGGTTCCAGCATGGGCGGCATCATGAGCCTGTATGGGGCGGTGCATTACAACCGTTGGTTTTCAAAGGCTGCCTGCGTTTCCACAGCCATGGGCTTCTGCATGGAACCCCTGTTTGCGGATCTGAAGGCGAGCAGCATCAGCCCCGACACCCGCGTGTATTTATCGTGGGGAACCCGGGAGGCCAGAAAGCAGAACCATAACCGTGGCGACCGCAGCAGTCAGACCTATCACAATAATAAGGCTGTGGCAGATCATTTGAAGTCTGTCGGGGCAACAGTGAAAATGGATTGCCAGATCGGTGGCGGACACTGTGAGGCCGACTGGGAAAAATTAGTGCCTCATTTTATGGATTATCTCTGGATGGAATAAAAAGGCGCCCTTTCGGGCGAATAACAGCGTAACGAATCGAGCGGGTCAGGGAAGCAACGACGCGCAGTGCACCGAGCACGCACTGGCTGCGGAGCCACCCCCGCGAAATGACCCTTGACTTATCACTTAACCACAGTGAAAGTCAAGGGTCATCTCTGTTCTATTTTGGTATCTAACATCTATTGGTTAACCTCTCTTTCTACAGCTTTGACAAACGCTTTCGGGTGACAAAATTTGAATACTTTACCTTAGGAGTTTGTAAGTATAAACGAAAGCCTTTGTCTTTGTACTGATATGATAGCACTGCGCCGCAGGGAAATCAATTTGGTATACTCCATAAAGTTGCGCCACAGGCTTACTGCAAAAGGGAGAAAAGGGATTTTTAGGGCTGTTTTTTTGTTGACAGACAAATGTCTTTGTGTTAAAATATTCATGTTGGGCGGCCTTTGTGCCGCCCTGTTTTTGCATAAAAAAGGACTTGACCCTGACGTTGCGTCATGGTTTATACTATTATCAGGACGGGAGGGAAACAGATGAAAACAGTCAAAGAAGTGGCAGCCCTTTCCGGTGTCAGCGTGCGCACGCTGCACCATTATGATGCCATCGGCCTGCTGCATCCGGCGCGCGTGACGGATGCGGGCTACCGGCTGTATGACGATGCGGCCCTTGCGAAATTGCAGACAATTTTGCTGCTGCGACAGCTTCAATTCTCCCTGAAGCAGATCAAAGAAATTCTGGATGCTCCGAGCTTTGATCCGGTAAAAGCACTGGAGGAGCAGATCGAATTGCTGGAATTGCAGCGGCAGCATCTGGACGATTTGATCGAATATGCCCGTCAAATTCAGAAAACAGGAGTGATACCTATGGACTTTAAAGCATTTGATACCAAGAAAATCGAAGCCTACGCAGCGGAGGCGAAGGCCAAATGGGGCGGCACGGAAGCCTACCGCGAGTATGAGCAGCGGGGCAGGCAGGATGCAGGGGATGCGTTGATGACAGTGTTTTCCGAAATCGGTAAGATCCGTGATCTTGAGCCTGCCTCGGAAGAAGCGCAGGCCATGGTCAAAACACTGCAGGACTTTATTGCTGCAAACTACTACACCTGCACCAAGCAGATTCTGCGGGGCTTGGGACAGATGTATGTTGCCGATGCGCGCTTCAAGGAGAACATCGACCGTGCCGGCGGTGCCGGAACAGCGGAATTCGTTTCTGCAGCCATCGAAATTTATTGCAGGTAAATGCGGCTGTACAAACGGAAGAGTGCTTGCAAATGATCTCGATTCCTTGTATAATAAGCGCATCGAATATAAAAGCGAAACAAGGAGCGAGCTTCTATGAAAGAATTCCGTTTGTCTACACCTGCCGAGCGCATTGCCGGCGTTTGCTTTTCTGTAGCGACCATTGCTGCCCTCGCTGTACTGCTGTATGCCCTGCGGGCGAATACGACCCTGCTGGTCTTCTGCGGCCTGTGTTCTGTTTTTGTTGCAGTGCTGTTGATCTGCTATATACGGGGTATCATGAGAGCGGTTGCCTATGTGGATGCAGAAAAGAAGACCGTTCGGGTGCTTGGCATGATCGACAAGACCGTGGATGTTTCCGAAGCCACGATGCTGCAGACGTTTGCCAGAAAGAGCGGCCAGAGCACGGTTCGCATGCTGGTGTTCTCCGATAAGAACGATGATATTCTGTTCATGCTGCCCACCATGTTTACATTCCGGCAGGGTATCTGGGCAGACCCCATGGCGAAGGAAATGGCCGAAGTGCTGGGCATTTCCTTTAAGCAGACGGTTCCCGATTGGGAGTTCGACAAGGAAAAGTATAAAGAGCATGTGAAGGAAGAGGAAGAGCGGCAGAAGCGGGAAGCCAAGGAGCGCCGTAAGAAGCGTACGGAGCTGCGTATTCAGAAAATAAAGAACCGCAAATAAAGAACAGGCCGTAGACGGGTAGAATATGTTTATGTCTAAACGGAAAAACGCAGGCATCAGCCGATGCCTGCGTTTTTGAGCGTGTCAAAAAAGTCTATCATTTCGCATTTTCTTCGATAGAATTCGTAGGGGCGGCGACCCGCCGCCCGCTTTTATTTTTTCATATATGTTCGTATTGTTCTGAAAAATGAAACAATCCATCTGTTTTTACACGCAAAAATCATGAACACTTCGGGCGGCTAATAGCCGCCCCTACAAGCGCACCAGAAGATCTCCGGTTTTTCGACGCACTGAAAAATGCAGGCATCAACCGATGCCTGCGTTTTCTATTGTGTAGTTTAGAATGTGATTGTTTCCGGGACGGCGGTAAAGGAAGCGAAGGTGGCAACGGCGTTTTTGAAGTAAAGCACCTGTGTGTTGCCATCGTTTTCGTTGTACATGCCCCGCAGGTTGGGATAGGCATCCAGCATGGACTTTTTTGCTTCGATCCGGTCATCTTCGATCAGTTCACCGGCAATGCGAACCCATGTGCCCTGATGGAAGGCGCAGATCTCTGCCTTGGGATTTGCCATGAGCTGTCTGGAGCAGGGTTTGACCTTGCCGGTTTGGATGTAGAGCTTACCCTCGAAAATGTGGGCAGTGCCAAAGGGACGCACACGGGGCTGGTCGCCCTCCACCGTTGCCAGATAGTAAACACCGGCATCTTTCAGAAATTGACATACTCGCTGCATATTTTTTCTCCTTTCCATTAAATAACCATTGTGGCACAACTGCTGCCGGCCTTGTTTTTGGTAACCACGATCTGTTTGTCGATCCGTTCTTTCAGTTCCGTCACATGGGAAATGATGCCCACAAGGCGGTTGCCCTCTGTCAAACCGGCGAGGGCCGCATAGGCTTTTGACAAGGCTTCAGAGTCCAGCGAACCGAAGCCTTCGTCTACGAAAAGGGTGTCCAGCCGGATGCCGGTAGACATCTGTACCTCGTCGGAAAGTCCCAGTGCCAGCGACAGGGAAGCAAGGAATGCCTCGCCGCCGGAAAGGGTGTTGACGCTGCGCTCTGTTGCGTTGATATGATCCACAATATCCAGCTCCAGACCGCTCTGGCCGCGCATGCTGGCTGCAGCGGTGCGGCGTTTCAGATCGTACTGTCCGCCGGACATTTTCCGCAGGCGGATGTTGGCCCGCTCCAGAATCCGGTCAAAATAGGTGCTCTGGATATAGGTTTCCAGCATGATCTTCTCCTTGCCGGTGAGATTGCCGTTGGCGGTATCGGAGAGGGCTTTCATCCATGCGTAGGCCGCTTCCAGCGCTTCCATTTCGGTTTGTTTTTTTGATATGTTCCGCTGCGCCGAAGTATTGGTGCTGATACGGATGTGGACCGCTTTCTGCTTTGCAGTGATGGCGGCCTTTTCTGCTGCCAGTGCCGATTTTTTCGATTCCAGCGCATTTATATCTGCTTCGGTGCTGCCCTCCAGCTGCCTACGCAGCTGTTCCATGGTGGCGCGGATGCCTGCAAGGGCTTCCTTGCTTCTGTTGACGGAGTCTTCGGCATCCCGAAGCTCCGCCTTTATCCGGTCAAGCTGCGCCTGCAAAGCGGCGCGTTCAATTTCTGCGTCCCGCTTTTGTGCAAAGGGCAGCCTGCTGCGCAAGGTTTCCAGTTGCGTGTATAATTCGCTGATGGAGGCATTGCAGAATGCAGCCTGCTCCTTTGCGGTGCTGATGGCTGCCTCTGTATCATGCAGAGCGGTTTCCTTTTGGGGAATCAGCAGCTCCAGCGCATCGTTGCGCAGCAGTCCGGCTTTTGCCGTTTCAATCTGTGCATCCAGCTGTGTGATTTCTTCCGTCAGTTGTGCATCCTGGCTGATTGCAGCGTCCAGTGCATCATCCAGTGACATGCCTGTGATCAACAGGCCGATCTGCTTGCGAACCGCATCCTCCGAGGCGGTGACGATACCCTTTTGCCTGCTGGCATTGCTGCTTGCCAGCTCCGTCTCCGTTTGCGCCTGTTCATAGGCAGCTTTCGCTTTTTTTACATCCGCTTCTGTGGGCGCATTTTCAGAGACCGTTGCAGGAGAAGGATGTGCCACGGAGCCGCAGACCGGGCAGGGGCTGCCATCTGTCAGGGCGCGTGCCAGAATACCCGCCTGCTCGTGAAGAAATGCCTTGTTTTTGGTATCGAATTCCTGCAGCAGGCGGGAAGAGTGGCTGCTTGCTTCCAGAAAAGCGGTTTGCCTGCGCTGCAATTCCTGCCGCTGGCTGTCCAGCACAGTCATGGCACAGATCAGGTCATGAAATTGATTTCTGCGGCTGCTCAGCTGCTGCTGCTGCGCCGTCAGTTTTCCTATTTCCGCAGCCGCGCCTGCAAGATATTTCCGCTCCGCGCGCAGGCCGGCAATTTCCCTTTCAAGAGTATCTTTGCGGCCATATGCGGCTTGCAGAATGGCCTGTGCATCTGCTCTGCGCTTTTCCGCATCCTTTTGCGCTGCGGTCTTTGCTTCCAGCTCGTTGTAAGATGGCAGCAGCAGGCCGATTTCTGCGATGCGCTTTCCCAATGCCTCCTGCCCACTGGCACGCAACTGTGCAGCATCCAACCTGGTTTGAGCCTGCGCCAGAGCGGCCACGCACTGCGCTTCGGTCTCCGCCTTTTTACGCAAGTCGGTCTTTGCCTTTTCAAAAACCAGTGCCTGTGTCAGCTGCGCCGCAATATGTTCCGACTGCGTTTCTACCTGTGCAAACTGCGCATCCAGATCGCTTTCTGCAGTGCGGTCTTCTTCCAGCAGCTTCTCCAGAAGCACCATGACCTCGCTGACAGGAAACGCTCCGTTCTTTGCGCGTTTGACATCATCAAAAAGGGCGGATGCTTCATCGCAGAGCATGCCGCTCATATACTGCTGGATGCTCCGCTGGGTCTGTTCTTTCTCTTCACGCAAGGAGGAAGTCTTTTCTTTTAACTGGATCTGTAAACTGACGAACAGGCCGGTTCCGAAAATATCGCGGAAAATTTTCTGCCGTTCCCTGGTGTCCGATTGCAGCAGACGGCGGAAATCACCCTGCGAGATCATGGCAACCTGGGAAAATTGCTCCCGGGTCAGGCCGATGATCTCGTGGATGACCTTGTCCACATCTTTCAGTCTGGTAACGACGGAGCCGTCAGGGAAGGTCAAAGCCCCATCGGCAGCCTGCCTGGTGGTGCCGGTTCCGCGGGTTTTGGCGCGCTCGTACTCGGGATTGCGCCGCACAGTGTATTCCTTACCGTCGTAGGCAAAGGTCAGCTCCACATAGGTGGGGTCTTCGGGCTTTACATATTTGGAGCGCAGCATATTGACCTCGCGGCTGCTGCCGCTGGCCTCGCCGAAGAGGGCAAAGGTGATGGCATCAAAAATAGTGGTCTTGCCGGCACCGGTGTCACCGGTAATCAGGTAAAGACCCGCCGTGCCAAGCGCAGCAAAATCCAGCTCCTGCACGCCGGAATAAGGACCAAAGCCGGCAATGGTGAGTTTCAAAGGTCTCATATGCGGTCCTCCCAGATGGCTTCAATCAATTCCTGCAGAAAAGCACGCTGCTGGTCGTTCATAGGCTGGTTGTTTTGCAGCTCGTAGAGTTCACCGAACAGCGCCAGCGGGGATTTTTTTTGTACATCTGCGGCACCATCAATGATCTGATTGCTGCGGGTACGGGTATTGTCATAGCTCAGCTTCATGAGGTTGGGATAGATCAGGCGCAGCTTGCCGACGGCTTCCGGCACATCCTCTTCGTCCGTGAGGATGATGTGCAGGTAATCATCGGCGGCAGTGCCGTCATAGAAGGATTTTTCCGTAATTTCCGAAAAGCTGCCGCAAAAGCTGCGCAGATCGTGCAGCGGTGTCAGGGGACGAAGCTGCAATTCCAGTTCGCCTTTGGCACCTAAGTTCACAACGGTCACGCTTTTGTGGTGGTGTTCTTCGGAGAAAGAGTATTTCAGCGGCGTACCGCAGTAGCGGATGCGGTTGGAGCCGATGTTCTGGGAGCCATGGATGTGCCCCAGAGCCACATAGTCAAACACCTCAAAAACAGAAGCGTCCACATTGTCGCTGCCGCCGACGGAAATTTCCTCGGATTCACAGGTGACGCTGCCTGTAACAAACTGGTGGGTCAGCAGCACGTTGCGTTGGCTTGCGTCCACGTGCATATTTTCAATGGCCACACGGCAGGCATCGGTGTAGCTTTCAATACTGCTTTCGGGATAGAACCGCTTTACATGGGCAGGCTTGATGAATGGAAGCAGATAGAAATGCACATCACCATGCCCGTCATGCAAGGTAACACATTCCACGGTTCCGTCGTAAACGGGAGAAATGTATATACCACCTGCTTGCAGCAGGCGGCCTCCGAAGGCAAGACGCTCGGGGCTGTCGTGATTGCCGCTGATGATCAGTGTGGTTACCTTGCGCGCGGCAAGGCGGCACAAAAAGTCGTCAAACAGGGTCACCGCTTCGGCAGAGGGGACACTTTTGTCATACACATCTCCTGCGATCAGAACGGCACCGGCTTTTTCTTCGTCAATGATCTGCAAGATCTGAAGCAGGATATGTGCCTGCTCTTCGATCATGGAAACTTCGTTGACCCGCTTGCCAATGTGCAGGTCGGATAAATGGATCAGTTTCATAAGAAACCTCCCGGTGGTTTTTGCTTATTATAGCAGAAAAGAAGCGCCGGGACAATAAGAAAGTACCGCCCGCAGGCGGTACGCTCAGGTCAGAAAAAATTTCCGGATGCCGAACGCCACGCCGTTAGGCAGGAAAGAACCTTATTCCGGCTTCTTTCAATATGTGCAGCAATTTTGCGATGTCCAGCTCGACTGTAAGGGAATATCCCGTGGGCGCTATTTTTGAAAAGTAGTAAAACTACTCTGCACGGTTCCATGATGATAAGTCGAGCCGACAGGTTTTGCCATGGTCAAATCCTCCTGCGGAACAGTCCGTGGCGGTTGCAGTAGTAGTAAAGCTGTCCCATGCCCCGCAGCTGCAGCCGTGTTTCGGCATTTGCTTCGGGATAGAGCTTTACCAGTTGGATGCGGTCAGAGGTCACAAAAGCCAGAAAGGAAATGTAATGGCTTTTCGTCATGGGATGGGTGAGGGTGATAAAATGCCCGTCCTCCACTTGTTCGATGGTGACGGCATGGTCAGCATCGGAATCCTCTGCCTCCAGCGCCGGCAATGTAATGCCGCAGCAGCTGACGAGGGCATTTCCGGCAGCATGGAGGATATTGCCGCAAACAGGGCAGACATAGAATTTGCACCGCAGCATGTTGGCGGAAATATTTTTGTTGATAACGTGTTCGCCGTTCATCAGTTCGATAACTGAAATACCCAGCGCCAGTGCCAGTGGCTGCAGCAGGGAAATGTCGGGAAGCCCCTTGGCGGTTTCCCACTTGGAAATGGTCTTGCTGCTGACTCCGATCCTTTCAGCCAGTTCCGCCTGGGTCAGCTTCCGCGCCTCCCGCAGCTGCTTGACAGTCTTTCCGGTTACATAGGTATTCATAGTTGCCACGTCCTTTCGAACATCAGCATACCACAAAGAAAAACGCAGGACAACCTGCGCTTCGTAGACAAAGAAATAACCCTCGACGCATCAGCTTTTTCGATGTGTCGAGGGTTATTTCATGCAGTTGTTGGGTTCCATCATTTACGTAACCTCTGCTTTCTACAGTTTTGAAGGGGCATCCTACTTAGTACATTGGACTCACTCCTTTTATGTGCTTTTATGATACTAGGGTTTTTTTACTTTTTCAAGATGGGAAACCATCCAATAAAATAGTAAAAATTTCAAGTAAAATGCGGATAGACAAATGCATTTGCTTTATGGTATAATAAATATGTTGGGCGGCCATTGGCCGCCCGTTTTCTTATACGTCCAGCGTCCAGCCATGATCTCCGTGATAGATCATCAGACGGGTCTGGCCACCATCGATGCAGATATTCTCGCCGGTGATGAAGCCGGCTTTGCCGGATGCAAGAAACAGCACCATATTGGCAATGTCCAGTGGATTACCCACGCGGCCTGCGGGCTGCTGGATGGCATCGGCACCCTCGTAGACAGTATAGTTGTTATCGATCCAGCCGGGAGAAACGGAGTTGACCCGCACCCGCCCTGCAAAGCTGACGGCCAGAGCGTGGGTCAGCGCGGCGATACCGCCCTTGGCGGCGGTATAGCTTTCACTCTGAGGCTGGCTCATGCGGTCGCGGGAAGAGGAAATGTTGATGATGCTGGAACCTTCGGTAAAGTAAGGCGCAAAGAGCTTGCTCAGGTAAAAAGGTGCGGTGACGCCTACGGCAAGGGCATTCTGGAACTGCTCGTAGGAGCATTTGTCGATGCCGATAAATGCAGGCGGCGCGTTGTTCACCAGTACGTCCACCCGGCCGTAGCGGCCGATGACTGTCTGTGCAAAAGCCTCCAGTGTGGCTTTATCGCCGATACTGCCCACAAAGTGATCACCTATGGCAGTGTCGATGATGCACACATGGGCACCCTGTTTTGTGAATTCTTCAGCGATGCATTTGCCGATGCCGCCGGCACCGCCGGTGATAACGATAACTTTATCCTGAAACATAAGAGACCTCCTTGAAGATTGTGAACCCATTATAACGCAACCGCGCAGGAAAATCCATTTCGAATCGGAAAGAATTCTTGAAAATTGCAGAACAATTGTGATAGAATCAAAAATGTGATAACACAACAAAAGGAAGTGGTTCCATGAAGCAGACGCTTCGCGCCCAGGCGGATCAGATAATCCACGCAGCAATTGCTGCGGTTTTGCCGGATGCGGCAGTTGTGCGCGCGCTGGAAGGCACCGTCTTTCCGGGGCGGATCATTCTGGTTGCAGCGGGAAAAGCCGCATGGCAGATGGCAAAAGCTGCCTATGATTATCTGGGCAGCCGGATCGACCGGGGCATTGTGATTTCAAAATACGGCCATATCAAGGCACCCATCGGAAACCTTGTCTGCCGGGAAGCGGGGCATCCGGTACCGGATGAAAACAGCTTTTCTGCAACGAAGGAGGCGTTGGAATTGGTGTCCGGCCTGACGGAACAGGACACGGTGCTGTTTCTGCTGTCCGGTGGTGGAAGCGCCCTGTTTGAAATCCCGCTGATACCGGCGGAAGAACTGCAGGACATCACATCGCAGCTGCTTGCCTGCGGCGCGGATATCACACAGATCAACACCATCCGCAAGCGGCTGTCAGCCGTAAAAGGTGGGCGGTTTGCGCTGCATTGCGCACCTGCAAAGGTGTATGCGATCGTGCTGTCAGATATTATTGGAGACCCACTGGATATGATCGCCTCCGGTCCTGCCTGCGCGGATGGCAGCACCTGCCGGCAGGCGCAGCACATTGCGGAAAAGTACCACCTTCGTCTTTCGGCTGAAGCGGCGGCTTGCCTGAAACAGGAAACGCCGAAAGAATTGACCAACGTGACCACCCGGATTACCGGTTCTGTCCGGGAGCTGTGTACAGCGGCAGCAAATGAGGCAGCAAAGCTGGGTTATGAGACCTGTATTCTGACGGATCAACTGAATTGTCAGGCAAAGGAAGCGGGCAGTTTTCTGGCAGCCATTGCCCGAACCCACGATGGCAGCGGAAAGAAAGTGGCATTTCTTGCCGGCGGCGAAACAGTGGTGCATCTGACAGGAAGCGGCAAGGGCGGCAGAAATCAGGAACTGGCGCTTTCTGCGGCAATGGGGTTGGACGGACGGGAGAACGTCTGTATCTTCAGCATTGGCAGTGACGGAACGGACGGCCCTACCGATGCGGCAGGCGGTTTCGTGGACGGGACAACAGTGCAGACCCTGCGCGATCTTGGAATCGACCCGTTTGATGTTTTAAGGCGCAATGATGCTTACCGCGCGCTGGAAAAGACCGGTGGACTAATCGTTACCGGCTCCACCGGAACAAATGTCAACGATGTGGCGGTGCTTTTGCTGGATCAGCCGTAAGCAGGTGGCCGTCAACCGAAAGAAAGCCCGGAATTGGAATCGTGATGATCACGAACCAGTTCCGGGCTTTCCTGTTATACTTTTTCCACGGGAAGCCACAGCTCCACATAGGTTTCCCCCTGATCCTCTTCGCAGGGCGGGCCGTACACTTCCAGATTATAACTTCCGCTGAGCTTATACTCCCGGCAACCTGGCAGCCACTCCTGCCACATCCGGGTGTTGGTGTCCTGCAAAGTTTTCATCTTGCAGGGAAATACAGCCCAGGTTCCGCCGGGAATGACCATAGATTTACATCCGGCGGGAATCTCCTTCCATGGGATATAGTTATCTGCGATCCAGTAGTCAAATTCAGCTTCTACCCCATTGTCGTCGATACAGATGCCGTAGACACCCATCAGAGGAAAGTCTGGTTGAGCGAACATTTCCGTCCAGTATTCCGGGATCTGCTGATAGCTGGTTTCCGGATGGAACCTCCGGGAAACACCCATCACCGTAAACTGCGGCTTTTCCACAATTCGGTATTCCATTATCGTGCCTCCTTCCAATACCGCATTGATTTTCACAGGCGCAAAACTGACCAGTCTGGCACCTGCTTTTCTGGCTGCGGAAGGGACAATGCCATGGAAGTGCTGAAAGGCCCGGGCGAAGCTGTCCGGCGAGTCGTAGCCGTACTTGGCCGCAATGTCAATGACTCTGCTATCCGAACTGGCCAGCTCTTCTCCCGCCAGTGTCAACCGGCGGCAGCGGATATACTCACCGACACTAATGCCGCATATGGCGCTGAAAATTCTCTGGAAATAGAACGGGGACAGGAAAGCCCGCTTCGCAATGTCCTTTATTTCCAAATCTCCGGTCAGGTTTGCTTCGATAAAGATGAGCGCATTCTGAATGTCCGCCCTTAAGTCTGCCATGGGAATCCCTCCTTACCTGAATGCATCATATCATACAGAATAGGAAAAGTCCCGACTTTTTATGCCATGTATGAGGAGGTTCCTGCCCAAAAACAGCTGCCACCAAGTGGCTGAAGGACTCCTGCTCCAAGACGAAGGTGCTGCTGCCGTTGACAAACATGTGACTTGCGATGCAGAGCCACAGGCTGCCGCCTTTATGGACGACAAGTGTGTACATGAAACCGATCATAATGGCATAGCAAACCTGAAGCAGCACGCCCAGGGTGTCTGCCGTGTTGGCAAGATTTACGATATGTCCCGCCCCGAAGGTGATTGCCGACACAATGATGGCGGAACGCGGATTATCCTTTGCCATAGCCCAAAACAGAAAACCCCGGAAGACGATCTCTTCCACATAGCCTGCAACTGCCAGATTTACCATCATAAGCAGAGAGACTGCGGCAGGTGCGTTCAGTCCCAGACCGTTCTTCAGATTGACGCAGGACATGATGATCAAAGGAATAGAGAAACCACTGAGCGTCACTATTGAAATGGCACAGACCGAATTTTTCGGAAAGACCGTTACGAATGATCCAAACTGTTGAAAAACTGCCAAAGCACAGATATAGATGACCGGAACCATAACCTGCTGTGCGGTTTTGCTGGAAAGATCATCAAATCCTTCGCAAAACTGCAAAGCAATGTTCATCACAACCACATACAGACCGATCCAAACCAGAGTAAAGGCCAATTCGTTTTTTATAAAGCTTTTTCATGGTAATGATCCCTCAATGGGTTCCCTCGTTGCTTTCAGTATATCACAGAGATTCGTGATTTTACAAATCCTTTATGATTGCGTTTGCGGTTTGCGCTATCATATTCCCAGAAACCATGCTGGATACTTCCCTTGGCGTGGGTTGAATATTTCAGAGAGCGAAGTTACGCGGCGCGGATCCGATCGCGGGCAAGTCCTTTTTTGGTAATAACGCTCAGCACGATGCCGCAAAGGGCAAGCCCACCGGCGATCAGGAATGCACGTTGATAGCTGCCGGTGTTCTGCAGCACATTGGAAGCGGCCATGGGACCGACAAAGGAGGCGCAGGTGAAACCGGTGTAAATGCAGGCATAGTTGGTACTGAAATAACGGGTGCCAAAAGCGTCGCTGACCAGAGACGGCAGCATGGCCATGGTGCCGCCGTAGCAGGCAGCGGCGATGCAAAGTGCTACCGTGAACAGCAGATAATTGTTAGCATTGGGGAACAGCAGCAACATATCAAGACCGGATACGCACATCAGCAGAAACAGCACGGGATACCGGCCGAACTTGTCGGAGACGAAGCCGAAGCCTAGACGACCGCTGAAGTTGGCAACTGCCATGATGGCAACCAGTGTGGATGCCTGTGCCGCGGTGATGTTTGCCATTTGCTGAGCCATGGCGGAGGCCTGACCGGTCATCATGGAACCGGCGGTGACAGCGCATAGGGTCATGAGCCACATGGTGTAGAAGGCGGGGGTCTTCAGCATTTCCTTCCAGTGCAGATCACGGGAGGATGTGGCGGTAACGGCGGTGGCGGTGGTCATACCAGCGGGCTTCCAACCTTCCTCGGGGATGGCGATGAACCAGGAGACCGCAAGGAAGATGCCGGTCATCAGCAGACCGAGGATGCGGAATGCGGTACTGATATCGAAATTCGCGATCAGGAAATTGCCAAGAGGCGCGAAAATCAGAGAGGCCAGCCCCATGCAGCCGACGCAGATGCCGTTGGCAAACCCCTTCTTGTCGGGGAACCACTTGGTGGCAGCGGAAATGGCGGTGTTGTAGATGAAGCCGTTAGCCAGACCTGCCATCACGGAGTAGCTTAGATACATCTGCCATACAGCGTTGGCGTAACCGGTGAAAAACAGACCCATGCCGTGCATAACGCCGCCGGTGAGCACCAGCAGATGGGGCTTGATTTTTTTCTGCAGCACGGGACACAACAGCGTACCGAAACAGGCGAACAGCATGTACAGAGAATAGGTGAGAGTCACGGTATTGGAACTCCACTGATTTTTCTCCATCAGAGGATTCTTGAAGATACTCCAGGTCAGCGCGATGCCAACCATCAGACCGGAGATGGCAGCGGCCGCCAGAATCAGATAGCGGCTGGGTGTTTTTTTCATGGAAAGGATCCTTTCTACATTGAATTTATTAGCATGTAATGATAACATGACAAGCTGGGGCGAAATAAAAAACAGGAATCGTCCTGTCAGGGACTACGGCGGCTTACGGCCGCCGTAGTATCGATTTGGTCAAATCTCTGGGGTGTAACGGATGCGCTCGGTCACATAGAGGAAGGTGTAGTATTCCACGGGATGCTCGGAACCCTGAATGATGCTGGTCTTCAGATCGGAAACCTGCAGCAGAGGGAACTGGGGAGAAACGCTCAGCAGGCGGGCGGTGGTCTCATCCGCCAGAATTGCCCGCAGCTCACGGTTGGAGCAATTCAGTTCCATTTTGTAGGTGTCCTTCAGCAGGGCGATAATAGACTCGTTTTCCATGTTCAGATGGTCGATGCCGGGAATCAGGGAAGCGTTGAAGTAGCTTCGGCTGTAGATCACGGGGATGCCGTTGCCGTAGTAAACGCGGGAATATTCCAGAACGGGCATGCCGGTGCCGATCTGCAGCTGCTGCGCCACCTCGGCGGAACAGGGAACGATGGCGTAGGAAAGGATTTTCTTGGTTGGAACCATGTTCTGGGATCGGATCAGTGTGGAACAGCTGGTAATGGTGGAAAGATCCTGCTTCTGGGGATTTCGCTCCTTCACAAAGGTGCCAAGACCCTGAACTTTGTTGATATAACCCTCCCGCTGCAGTTCCTCCAGTGCTTTGCGGACGGTCAAACGGCTACAGTCATAGGCGGCACACATTTCCTTTTCGGTGGGCAGCTTCACACCGACGGACAGTTCTCCGGTCTGAATCTTATTGATCAGCACCAGCTTGATATACATATATTTGGGAATGTTTTGCACGATCATTGAGATCTGCTCTTCAGAAAAGATGTTATTCATATGGCGTCCGATCCTATCCCTTCAGTTAATAATACTTAGGCATAATACTTTTCCTATTATTTTATTTCACAAAAGACCATAAGTCAATAGATTTTGTGCCACAAATTTACAGAATTGTTATACTGCTGCCTGCCGGACAGATCAGAATGCTTGCGCCGGAGTTTGCGGTTGCGGTTATCCGGCAGCAGGGAGTTTCACTGCACAAAGGTATGGACGATATGACAACATTACCAAAAATGAACATAGATTTTCGTGAAAACAAAAGATTGCAAAAAGAAAAAGCTATGGTATAATGAGCATGGATGAGCGCGAGCTCCCTAATTTATTACCCTAAGATGTTATGATATGATAACAACGGCATAACAACTTAGAACGCTCGATCTTGAGGAGGTTCCAATGGAAAAGTTTCATCTGATCTACTATATCAGCATGGGCTACCCCAGCATCGAATATTCTCTGGCTAAGGCCGAACAGTATCTGGCCGAGGGTGTCAAGTCTTTACAGTTCGATCTTCCCTCCCGCAACCCCTACCGCGAGAATCCCTTTATCAAAGTGCGCATGGCCAGCGCCTATAAAAAGTACGGCGATTACGAGGTGTTCCTGCAGACACTGACCGAGTTCCGCAAGAAGTATCCTGATTTTGAAATGCAGATGGTTTCCTATGAAGATGTTATCCTCACCATCGGCACCAACCGCTATATTGCGTTCTGCAAGGAAAACAATATCAAGACCGTCCGCATTTCCGGTGACGGTGTCATCGAAATGGCTCGCAAGGATCTAAATGCCGCCGGCATCGATACCCTTACCTTCATCGATTACGATATGAAGCAGCACGAAGTGGAGTTTGCCTGTGAAACCGGCAGAGCGGTCATGCTACGCAATGCCCGCAAGGGTATGCAGCCCCGGGAGGGCATGGCATACTGGCCTGAGCGCATCAAGTTCCTCCGTGAAAATGGCGTTGTGGCGCCTATCTATGCCACTGCAGAAATCCGCAGCGGCAAGGATCTGCTGGAAGCAAAGGAAGCCGGTGCAGCCGGTGCCTTTGTCGGAAGCTGCTTGATGAACTTGTGGGATGATGAGCCCGCTATGTTGGAGCTGCTTCACGATCTGGAAAACGCAGCCAATCAGTAAATAATGTTTCTTTAGAAAGGAATTTTATCATGAGCGTAAAAACTATTTGCTATCTGTCTTTTGGTTATCCCACTATCGAAGGCTCCATTGAGGTTGCCGGCCGTTACATCGAAGGAGGCTGTGACGCCATTGAGGTCAGCTTGCCCCCCAAGGATCCCTACCGTGACAGCGCCTTTATTCAGGGTCTGTACAAGGTCGCGCTGGAAGCTTGCGACGATTACGACGAGTATCTGGCCGGCGTTGGCAGAATGGTCAAGAAGTACCCCGGCACCGAGTTTTTCCTGATCCTGTACCATGAGGTCATCATGGCTCTGGGTGCAGAGAAGGTCGGCACTTTCTGCGCGGAGCATGGCATCAAGCAGCTGATCTCCGGCGACCTGCACGATCCCGATGCCATTGCTACCCTGCGCAAGCACGGTGTTAAGCTGGCACGTTCTGTCAACTATAAGATGGAAGAGGCTGACATCCAGCGCTGCATCGATGCCGACGGCTTTACCTACATGGCAGCATTCCCCGCACCCGGCTCCTATGTCAAGCCCGGCTTCGAAGAGCTGGAAACCTGCATCCGCTACCTGCGTGAGCGCAAGGTCTCCGAGCCCATCTACTGCGGTGCTGGCATCAAGTGTCCCGCAGATGCAGCCCGTGTCAAGGCGGCAGGCGGCAACGGCTTCTTCGTCGGCAGCTCTATCATCAGCCTGTACGACGAGCCCGAAAAGCTGGTTGCGATGATCCGCGCATACAAGGATGCCGTCAAGGACTAATCTATAAGGATATTATTTTAAACGAATATTAAAGGAGTAACTATCATGAAAGACTTTTGGTATTGGATACCTACCCGCATCAACTTCGGACCTTCCTGCTTCCAGTATCTGATTGAAACTGTCAAGCAGTGGGGCACCAAGCCTTTGATCGTTTACGGCGGCGGCTCCATCAAGCGCAACGGCGCTTATGATGCTGTTGTCTCCCGTCTGCAGGAAGCCGGCATTCCCTATGCGGAAATGGGCGGCGTTGCTCCCAACCCCCGTCTGGAGTCCGTTCTGCAGGGCATCGAAATCTGCAAGGCTGAAAAGTGCGACATTCTGCTGCCCATCGGCGGCGCTTCCGCCATCGACTGTGCAAAGGCTATTGCTGCCACCGTCAACTACGACGGCGATGTGTGGGACATCATCAGCAAGAAGGTTCCTGTTACCGAGTGCCTGCCCGTTCTGACCGTTCCTACCCTGGCTGCTGCCGGCTCCGAGATGTCCACTTCCTCCGTCATCTCCCGTGATGATGTCAACGAGAAGGCCGGTTTTTCCAGCCCCAAGATGCGTCCCAAGGCATCCTTCCTGAACCCCGAGTTTACCTTCACCCAGCCCAAGTATCAGACCGCAGCAGGTGTTGCTGATGCCATCAGCCATGTCATGGAGTCCTATTTCTCCAATGTTCCCGAGGCTCATCTACAGGCCAAGTTTGGTGAAGCGATGTTCAACACCCTGTATAAGTACGGCAAGCTCGCTCTGGCTGAGCCCGAGAACTACGAAGCCCGTTCTAATATCATGTGGACCTGCTGCTTTGCCATCAATGGTCTGACTGTTAAGGGCAACCCCGTTGGCTGGTCCATGCACAAGCTGGAGCATGAGTTGTCCGCATTCTATGATGTCACCCATGGCCACGGCCTGGCTATCATTATGCCCGCATGGCTGACCTTCATGCTGACCGAAGACAACGCATACCGTTACCTGGATTACCTGCAGGCATCCTTCGGCATCGATCCCACCGGTATGGACAAGATGGAAGCTGCGAAGCTGGCCATTGAGAAGACCAGACAGTACTTCCTGGATATGGGTCTGTCCATGCGCCTGCGTGATCTGGGCATTGAAGAGCATATGCTGCCCATCATGGCTCACAAGGCTGCCGTCGCTGGCAAGGACTACTTCCCCAATGCATTCCGCCCTCTGACTGAGGCTGATGCTCTGGAGATCTACAAGCTGGCATTCTAAAGAAATTCTGTTTACCCTCCGAAAGACTCCTTTCGGAGGGTGTTCTTCTGATGCAGATGTACTTACAACATAACAACAGGATGGACGCTCCTCGGCATATCTACCAAAATACCTCGTGGAAGACGGAGAATACGACTAGTTATCTTGTGAAATTCTACTTGTTATTAGCAAAAATCTACAAAAAACAGGCAATTTATTCGGATGCTATTACGACTTGTACTTGTAGTTATGTTGTGATATATTCAATACAACATCAGAACAACATAACTGATGAACTTTATTAGGAGGAAACACAATGAAGAAGTTATTTGCAATGCTGTTGGTTCTGGTCATGGTTCTGTCCATGGCTGCTTGCGGTGCTGAGGCTCCCGAAACTCCCGATGCTCCCAAGACTGATACCACCAAGACCGAGACTCCCACTGACGCCGATGTCCCCGAAGTCAACAAGAAGGTTGCTCTGATTCTGCAGGCTGGCGGCCTGGGCGACCAGGGCTTCAACGACACTGCATACGCAGGTCTGGTTGAGTGCAAGGATCAGTATGGTTTGGAGATCAACTATGTTGAGTGTGCTGACGCAACTCAGGGCGAGACCCTGATCCGCGAACTGTGCGAAGCAGGTTACGGCCTGGTCATCAACCTGGAAGCTTCCATCTCCGCTAACATGTACCATGTAGCTCTGGACTACCCCGAAATCGAGTTCGTCGCTGTTGGCCGTCAGCTGCGCATCAATGCTGTCGATGGTATCACCGAGACTCCCGCTAACGTCCACGAGTCCTACATTACCCTGAACGAGCACTCCTTCCTGGCTGGTATCGTTGCTGCATTCGCCGCTTCCAACAACCTGGTTGACGGCCTGGGCGGCAAGGACGGCTGTAACATCGGCGTTCTGTTCGGTGCTGACTCCGTTGGTTTCTATCAGTACGGCGACGGCTTCCGCCAGGGCGCTCTGTACTACAACCCCGACGCAAATGTCTACATGGACTTCACCGTTGGTTTCTCCGACACTGCAAATGCTCAGAACATTGCTGAGAACATGATCAAGACCATGAACTGCGATGTTATCTGGACCTGCTGCGGTACCGCTGGTCTGGGCGGCCTGGAAGCAGTGCGCCTGAACAACGCTTACGGCATCGGTGTTGACTCCAATCAGGACGAAGTTCAGCCCGGCCACATGCTGACCTCCGCTGTCCGTGACAACGCTTCTCTGATCAAGTTCTATGTTGAGAAGTATCTGACTGGCGACATGGCTCAGACTGAGCCTGACATCTTCAACCTGACCAACGGTGGTGTTAACATCACCGACATGACCGTTATCGAGAAGTATGTCACCGATGCTGAGAAGTTCGCAGAACTGAAGACAGTTCTGGAGCAGACCCGCGCATGGATTGCTGAAGGCAAGATCGAAGTGTTCGACGCTCGTATGGCTTCCATCGAGGCTGACGGCCAGCGTCTGGACGACTGGATGGCTACCTCCGGTAAGTTCGTGACCTACGCTGAGCTGAGCAAGTAATTGCTTGCTGGCATCTGTAAGTTAAGTGTATAAATGTATGCCCCGTGAAGGAATCAAAACTCCGGCGCGGGGCATACCCCATATTAAGTGAAATTTTGGTGAAGAACTATGAATGCCATTATCGAAACAAGAAAACTGACGAAAAAATTCGGCAATTTCACCGCTAACAGTGAAATTGATCTGAGCGTGGCTGAGGGCGAAATCCGTGCCATCATTGGCGAAAACGGTGCCGGTAAATCCACACTGATGAACATGCTTTATGGTATTCTGGAGCCCACCAGCGGTGAGATCCTGTACCGTGGAAAGAGCGTACACATCAAATCTCCCAAAGATGCGATTTCTCTGGGCATCGGTATGGTGCACCAGCATTTTAAACTGTCCCCTTCTTTGACTATTTATGAGAATATCGTTCTCGGTACCGAGCGCGTCAGAGAGTACAAGCTCGGCAAGAAGATCATCAAGGGTTTTCTGATCGACGAAAAGCGTGAGAAGGCAGAAATCCAGGCATTGGTCGACAAGTTTAATTTTAATTTGGATATAAACGCCAAGGTATCCGATATTTCAGTCGGTGCCAAGCAGCGCGTTGAAATTTTGAAAATGCTTTACCGGGATGTCGATACCCTGATCCTGGACGAGCCCACCGCTGTTTTGATCCCTCAGGAGGTCGAGGATCTGATCCGCCGCCTGATCGATCTGAAGAAGGCAGGTAAGACCATCATCATCATTACCCACAAGCTGAACGAAGTCAAGATGTGTGCCGATAATATCACTGTTATCCGCGCCGGCAAGGTGATTGGTACTGTTCCCAATGATGACGACACCACCGACGAAGATCTGGCGGAGATGATGGTCGGCCGCAGTGTTCTGCTGCGTGTCAAGAAAAGCGATAAACCCAGGAGTGAAAAGGTTGCCTATCGCGTCAACGGTATTTCCGCGGTGGACTCCGAGGGCAAGAAACTTCTGAACAACATCTCCTTCAGCATTCATGAAAATGAAGTTGTGGGTATTGCAGGTGTCGAGGGCAACGGCCAGACCGAACTGATGCAGGCGCTGACCGGTACGCTGGAAATTAAGGAAGGCTCTATTGAGATTTGCGGAAAAGATGTCACCGGCCTGTGGCCCGATGAACTGCGTGCCCATTCTCTGGGCATTGTCCCCGAGGATCGCTACCGCCAGGGTCTGTGCCTGGATATTTCCGTATCCAACAATCTGATCGCCGGCTACCATGGCCTGAAGCCCTACTGCGTCAATGGTATGATGCAGAAGAAGGTCATCATGGAAAACATGGACAGGCAGATTGCCGATTATGACATTCGCTTGGGATCCAAGGATCCTGCGGTTGGCAGTCTTTCCGGCGGCAATGCCCAGAAGGTGATCATTGCCCGTGAGTTCAGCCGCAAGCCCAAAGTGCTGTTGGTCAGCCAGCCCACCCGGGGTGTTGACATTGGCGCAATCGAGTTTATCCACAATCAGGTTCTAAAAATGCGTGACGAGGGTACCGCTGTGATGGTGATCTCCTCCGAACTGTCCGAGGTTGTGGGTCTGTCCGACCGTGTTCTGGTTATGTATCACGGCGAGATCGTCGGTTCTTTCCGCAGCAAGGATGTTACCTTCAATGAACTGGGTCTGTATATGTCCGGTGTGAAGCGCATGACTGCGGAAGAGATGAGCGAAGAATGAGAGGGGAAATTATGGGAACCAAACTGAAAGCAAAGAACAGAACCGGTTGGCTAGGTTCTGCCCTCATTACACTGGGTGATATGCTGATTCCTCTGGTGTTCGCGTTTCTGGTGGGAAGTATCTTCTCCCTGATCTGTGATACCGATCCGTTCACCCTTTACGGCTATATCATCAAGAGATCCCTGCTGTCCAAGGGTGGCATTATGAATACCCTGGGTTATGCCACCCCCATCATCATCACCGGTATGGCAACCGTTCTGTCCCTGCGTGCCGGCATCTTCAACATGGGTGTTGAAAGCCAGGTTATTCTGGGTGGTCTGATTGCGAGCCTTGCCGGCTACATGATCCCCGGCCTTCCCAAGATTGCCCATATTCTGGTTTGCTTGGGTCTGGCTGCTGTCTGCTCCAGCTGTCTGGCACTGATCCCCGGCATTCTGAAGGCAAAGCTGCGCATCAACGAAGTCGTTACCACCGTTATGCTCAACTCCATCACCCTGCAGGTGGCAACCTTCCTGACTAACAACTACCTGGGTGTGGGTGATGCCTATCCCCATACTGAGTACATTCTGGAGACTGCCCGCCTGGCAAAACTGAACAGCCGCTACCGCTGCACCGTGGCCATCTACATTGCACTGGCTATCTGGCTGGTTCTCTACATCCTGCTGAAGAAGACAAAACTGGGCTATGAAATTGACTGCATCGGCAAGCAGTGGGAGTTCTCCGACGCTGTCGGTATGCGCGTCAGTAAGAAGATCATCGTCATCTTCGCACTGGGCGGCGCGGTGGCCGGTATTGCCGGTGCCACGGAGATCATGGGTGTCGGCTACAACTTCACCCCCAACTTCTCTGCCAACCCTGGTATTGGCTGGGACGGGTTCTATGCCTGCATCCTCTCCGGTAATAATCCCGTGGGTATTCTAATCTATGCCGTTGTCTTCGGTGCTCTGCGCTACGGTGCCATGGCAGCACAGACCGGTCTGGGTGTCCCGCTGGATCTGATCAACATTATCAAGAGTACACTGGTTCTGTTTATGGCTGTCAAGCTTCTGAAGCTGTATGTCCCCGGCATCCAGACCTGGATTGACGGTCTGCGCAGAAAGAACGCAAAGGAAAAGGAGGCAGAGGTATGAATTGGGAGCTGATTCTGAATCTGCTGAACATGACCGTGGAAGCGGCAGTGCCTTATCTGCTGATTACCATCGGTGGCGTTTTCGTTGCCCGTGCCGGCGTATTCAACATCTCCATGGAAGGCTGCACCGAATTTTCCGCCTTTGCGGGTATCATCGTGGCCTTCATCACCGGTAAGATCTGGCTGGGCGTTTTGGCTGCTCTGGTGCAGGCGCTCTTCCTGAACACCATCTTCTACATTTTCACTGTGAAATTCAAAGGCAACCTCAGCGTGGTCGGTACCGGCATCAACCTGCTGGCGCTCAGTGTCCCACCCTGTATTCTGCAGTCCTTCTACGGCTCCCGCAGCAATCTGGTTGCTACGTCTGTGGTTGACCCCGCTACCATGCGTGTGGATATCCCCGTTTTGCGCAGTATCCCCATCCTAAGCGATATCTTCAACAATCAGACCCTCATCACCTACCTGACTATGCTCATCGTTCCTGCCCTGATCATTGTTATGTACAAGACCAAGTTCGGTATCTATGTACGTGTCACCGGTGAGAATGTCAATGCTGCCAAGTCCGTCGGCATTAAGACCGACCGCATCAAGCTCATTTGCCTGATCATTTCTGCGCTGACCTGTGCTCTTGCCGGTATGAACCTGAGTATGGAGCAGCTGGGCATGTACACCATCAACATGTCCGCAAACCGCGGCTTCATCTGCCTTAGCGCCATCAACTGTGGCCGTAAGGATCCTGAAAAGGCATGTATGTATGCATTCCTCTTCGGTTTTGTCCGTGCGCTGCAGACTGTCGTCAACAACTTCCTGCCCCCTGCGGTTTCCTCCCTGCTGGGCATCCTGCCCTATGTAACCATCCTTGTGGTTCTGGTGATCGTGGAAACCCCCAACGCCCGGAAGAACCATCTGCGTATCTTCCGCGAGGTATAAGAAAGGATATTTGCCATGCCTAAGACTGCTGTACTTGTTATCGATATGCAGAAGGACTTTACCAAGCCCACCGGCCGTTTCTACTACCCCGAAACCACCGGTGTCATGATGGAGACCTTCGCTGACAAGCTGAATAAAATGCGTGATCTGGGTGCGCTGGTGGTTATCGTTTACACCGCCCATGATCCCGACACCAAGGAAATCAACCCCGAACTGACCCGTATGTTCCGTGACGGCAAGAAGGCATCCCTTGTGGACGGCACCGAAGGTGCTGAACTGGACGAGCGGATCCCCTATGTTCCTGGAAAGGACATTATGTTCCGCAAGCATGTTCCCAGTGCGTTCTTCGGAACCAATCTGCACGAAGTGCTGCGGGAACAGGGCGTTGAGAACGTTCTGGTTGTTGGTGTCAAGACCAATGTCTGCTGCCGTGCCACCGCTACAGATGCCTGCGCTCACAAGTTCCGCACCTACATGATCGGCGATATGCTGGGCACCAACACCAAGGAAATCAACGATTTCCATCTGGCGGAAATGACCAAGTATTTCGCAAAGGCGCTCACTTCTGACGAAGTGTTTGAGCGTCTGGAAAACGGCACATTCTGAGTCTGGCTTCGGCCTGTCGGAGGAATTATGAAACAATACGATTTTACTGTGGTTGGAACCGCCGCAACCGTTTCCGTACTGCGTGTGGATGAAATGCCCCAGTCCGGCAAGTCCACCCCCGTCTTCGGTGAAAATTTTATGGCGTTCACCCACGGCGGCAAGGGCTTCAATATTGTAGCAGGTCTGCACAAGCTGGGTCAGGCCGTCTATCCGGTTCTGACCTACTGTGATGACCGCCTGCGCCCCCAGATGCATCAGTTCATCGAGGAGTCCGGTATGCCTGCTGACGGCATCAAGGATCCCCCTGAGGGCGCACTGGGTACCACACTGATGATTCAGGATAAGAACAAGAACCATATGACGCTGATCACCGGCTATGATCTGCGTCTGCCCACCAGTGATTACTACGGCAAGCAGACCATGCACCCGCATTTCTTTGAAAACAGCAAGATGGTGGTTTTGACTGCGCCGATGGCAGCCAATACTCTGCCTGCCGTTGAGGCGATCCGTAAGAGCGGCATACCTCTGGCACTGTCCATGTGCATCGACCGCAATGCGTTTTCACATGACAATCTGTGGGAGGCAATCAAGAGTTCTTACATCATTTTCGCCAATGAGGTGGAGATTCAGTACATCGTGAAGGAGTATGGTCTGGGTGATATCCGCGACCTGTTTGACAACGGTGTTACCAAGTATATTGTAGAAACACTGGGTGCTGATGGCAGCCGGATCTATGCGCTGACGGAAAGCGGCGTGGAGATTACCGAGGCCAGAGCAGTGCCCGCCCAGACAGAAGAAGTGGAAACCGTAGGTGCCGGTGACGGCTATATCTGCGGATTCCTGTACGGCTTTGCTCATGGCTGCTCTCTAGCAGACTGCGCCCGTCTGGGTGGCAGCGTATCCTCTTTCATTCTGGAGAAAGAAGGAAGTGTCAGCAATCTGCCCACCGAGGAGCAGCTGCTGAAGCGTTTTGATGATAGTATCCAATGGGAGGCTGAAAAATATGGAACTGTTTGATAAGATCAAAGCTGGCGAAAAGGTATTGATCGGCATGGTTCATTGTTTGCCCCTGCCCGGTACCCTTGGCGCGAAGCATACCATTGAGCAGGTGATTGAACGCGCCGTCAGCGACGCAAAGATTCTGGAGGATGCTGGTTTTGATGCGGTCATGGTGGAAAATGAAGACAAGTGCACCGCTCCCCACATGTCCAAGGTGCAGTTTGCCGGTATCAGCATGGTGGCACAGGCGGTTCGCCGGGTCATCTCCATTCCCATGGGTCTGTGTGTCGGATGCCTGAATTATGAAGAAGCGCTGTCCATCTGTAAAGTGGCCGGCGGCGACTTCTTCCGTTCCCCCATTTTCGTGGATACGGTCATGAACTACAATGGTGTGATCAATCCCTGCAGCACGCAGGTGATCAATTACCGCAAGCAGATCGGTGCGGAGCATGTGAAGATTCTGGCCGATGTGCAGGTGAAGTACTACTATATGGTCAATCCCGAAATCACCATCACCCAGTCTGCCCGCTGGGCAGAGCGTCAGGGTGCCGACGCGGTGATCGTCACCGGTACTGCATCCGGTGTGGAAACACCGCTGGATGATTTGAAGAAGGTTAAAAAGGGCATTTCCATTCCTGTCGTTGCTGGCAGCGGCGTGACCGCTGAGAACATAGCCGAACAGAAGGAAGCTGCTGATATTATGATCATCGGAACCACACTGCGCCCCGGTGGAAAAATGAGCGAACCCATCGATCCGAAACGCGCAAAAGCCATTGTGGAAGCAGCACGGGCATAAGGGGGGAGAACAATGAAATACAGAAAACTTGGAAGAACCGGTTGGCAGGTTTCTGAAATCGGTATCGGTGGTGAGTTTCTGGAAGGCAAGCCTGAAAAGCAGGTTATCGAAGTGATGGAAGCGGCCATGGCCGGCGGAATCAACCTGCTGGACTGCTTTATGTCCGAACCTAATATTCGCTCCAATCTGGGCACTGCCCTGAAGAATCGGCGGGATCAGATGTATATCCAGGGTCATTTCCGTTCTATCTGGCAGAACAACCAGTATGGACGCACTATGGATGTGAACATGATCCGTGACCATTTTGAGGATTTGCTGCGCCGCATGCAGACCGATTACATCGACATTGGTATGATCCACATGATCGACAACCCTGCGGAGTATGAGGAGTTGTTCAACGGCCCGGTTATGGAGTATGTGCAGGGGCTGAAGGAGCGGGGTGTCATCCGTAGTCTGGGTGTCAGCTGCCACAATCCGGTGACTGCGTTGAAGGCGGTCAAAACCGGTCTTGTGGATGTACTGCTGTTCAGCATCAATCCGGCATATGACGTGCTACACGAGAATGCTGCACGACCCAGAAAGTTGGACAATACATTCTTTGATGATATGGAAAAACTCAACGGAATCAACCATGTGCGTGAAGATCTCTATCGTTACTGCGAAGCTAATGATGTGGGCATTACGGTTATGAAAACTCTGGCAGCCGGTGCTCTGCTGAACGACCGCACATCTCCTTTCGGCAAGGCTATGACAGTTCAGCAATGTATGCATTACGCATTAACCCGTCCGGGCGTATCTAGTGTATTGATTGGTATGGAGACATTAGAACAGGTGGCGGATTGCCTGCGCTACGAAGAAATGAGCGAGACAGAATTGGACTATTCCTTCATTTTCTCTCAGACACCTAAATTTTCTATGGATGGACGTTGCATGTACTGTAACCACTGTTTGCCTTGCCCACAACATATTAATATTGCTCAGGTTAGCAAGTATTTAGATCTGGCATGTCTCAATGGTGCCAGCCCGACACTGCGAGGTCACTATAATGCTTTAGAAAACAAAGCTGGTGAGTGTATTGGCTGTGGTATTTGTGAGGCACAATGTCCTTTCTCGGTGCCGATCGTTTCCAGAATGCAGAAGGCTGCAGAAATATTTGAATAATTGTTGTGTAATACTCAATGAGCAAACCGCCTCTCATTTATGTTAAAGAGAGGCGGTTTTTAATATTTGTCAAATTTAGAAAGACACTAAAGCATAGTTTTCAGCAAGTGTGCGGTTGTTTGTACACACCTTCCATAGAGCAGACAAGGTGCAATCTGTTGCTCTGAATATAGATCCAGAAACTTTTTATATTCAGTACGGATATAGAATTGTCCTTCGTCAGAAGCTGCGAATTCTTTTGCCAGGTCTGCGCGTTCTTCCATGAACTGAGCAAAGCGGTTTGTCACGAGTTCCGAGAACTCATCAAAAGAAGGTGTGCAATTTCGCTTATCCCAGTTTTTCATTTCCGTGAGGAGTTGATCCCGAATATCTTTGTGCGTGCGCGTAGGATATTTATAAGACTCAAAACGCGGTGCACTTACATAGCAGTCCATTTCAAAACCCAGATTCCACATAAGTTCCGGAAACTCTTCCCGATGCTCAGGGTTGGCTTCTGTAATGAACGGCGAGAGAGCAAACAAGGGATTCATGGTGGCTCCTTTCAAAATAATGATGATTCTGTAAGAGTATTGTAAATCAGTTTTCGGTAACCATCAAGAAATGTATCTGTGCAGAATCCTTGGATTTTCTGTTTACATTTCACTTTCGAAACGATAAAATAAAAGAGGAAAGGCGGGTGTATGCAATGACAGTGATCAAATTTGGAAAACAGAATATAGAATTACAGACTGAATCTACTTCGCACAGAATCGAGTCTAGAATGATACTGTCTGAGCTTGAGAGCGATGAAATACCCTATGTAAACGCACATATTAACAATATCAGCTTTTCAACCAGCATGGAAGGTTTGAAAGTTTTTGTGTATCGGCACGGAATGTATAAGGTCGAGGAGATTTTGATTAATTCGGAAGCAAATTGGACAGTACCCAGAAGTGCTAAGATTGGCGAGCCGGAGCTTTACGCACACATGCTGACAAAACAGATTGGAGAAACGCTATGAAAAAGGTACGTATTACCGCCGTCCGGAAGGCAAGCTATCCGGACTTGATGGAAAAGTACGAAAATCCCATCCAGCATGCCTGCGATGTAGCCGAAGGGCAGGTCTGGATCGCCAACGGCTGGGTAAAACCCGAAGGTTTCTGCGACAGCGCGTGGGACAGCATTTCTGCCTTTGTGATGACCCTTGCCCACGGCGGCGGAAACTTCTACGACGGCTGGATGAAGGAACCCAAATCCGCCATGATTTCCTGCAACGATGGCTTCCGGCCCGTTAGCTTCTATCTGGAAGCCTTGGATGAGGAGGCAGACGCATGAAAAAGCTATATGAAAAAAGCCAAATTGTGTTTGCGGTAGCGTGGATCATTGCCTATGTTGTCCTTGCATCCGCAGGTGATAATATTTCGGCGGATTTGGGTGTCGAGAAGCTCGTGACGTTGCCCATCCTGATCGCATTGTCTGCAATTCTGTATTTCTTTGTCAGCAAGAACGGTCTGACGGAAAAATACGGCCTTTGCAAGCCCCGGCTGCCTGCCGCGAAGATGCTGTATTACATTCCGCTCCTTGTTCTGCTGACCACCAATTTGTGGTATGGCATAGCCATGAATCTGTCACCACTGGAAACGGTGCTGTATATTCTCGCCATGTTCTGCGTGGGTTTTCTTGAAGAAATGATCTTCCGGGGACTGCTGTTTCAGGCCATGGCCAAGGGCGGTGTGAAAGCCGCTATCATTGTTTCCAGTGTGACTTTTGGCATCGGACATATCGTGAATCTGATCAATGGCTCCGGGGCCGGTCTGCTGTCCACTCTGTTGCAGGTGGTATATGCCGTGGCCATTGGATTTGCCTTCGTGATGATCTATCGCAGAACCAAGAGCCTGCTGCCCTGCATCCTCACCCACAGCATTTTCAACGGACTCAGCGCTATTGCCAACGAAGCAGCCATGACACCCCAAAGGGAGATCACTTCTGGCATTCTGCTTGCGGTGATCACCGGCATCTATGCCCTGTATCTTGCGCTGACGGTGAAAGAAGCGCATGCAGAAGGATGAACGGACAGAACTTCTATACTGAATAAAAGGCACGGAAAGTAAATAGCAAGCATCGCGCTCAGTAAGCAGAACCGCTCCCGAAATTCGGGAGCGGTTTATTATACTAAACAACATCGCGGTCAGTGGCGATGTAGCATCCTTCCTGAACAGCAGCCACGGTGGCAACGGCACATACCACAGGGGCGGTATACCGCAGCGCCACAAGAGCCGTTGTCAGCGGAAGTAGGAACAGGCAAAACCCTGATACTTTATTCATCATGGTGTGCAGGGAAGGAATTTTCTTTCTGCGGCGGAATCCGCAAATCAGGCTGACCAGTTTCACCACCGCTATGATGGCAGTCCAGACCCATATCCAAACAGGAATCCGGATCACCGTCAGCAGCTTCCCAAAAGAAACTGCAACAAAGAGAAAGTCTGCCACGGTGTCCAGTCTTGCGCCAAATGTACCGGCAGAACCTGTTTTCCTTGCGATGGCTCCGTCCACCATATCGGTCAGCCCACAAAACAGATACAGCCCATAAAAGCAGGCAGAAAACACTGGACAGAACAACAGTCCGATACTGCCAATCATGCGGCAGAGTGTTATGATGTTTGCGATTTGCTTTTTCATCGGTTCAGTATATCCTCTGTTTCTGCCATGTCCTTTTCAATCAGCGGGCGCATGGAGTCTTTGTACTTGGACAAGTTGGCGCTGTGGAAATGATCCAAAATCTGCGGGACGTATTGGGGCTTTGCCAGACCCACCTGAGCCAGCGTCTGGATGCACTGCCTTGCGGTGATGGGTTTTTCGTCCGTCACATGGGACAGAAATTCCGGCAGGATGGCATCGAACCGGTTTTCTGCATCCCACTGGGCATTGGCGGCCAATATGTGCAGCGCCCGGTTTCTGACAAGGGATTTGGGATGCTTCAGCAGGGAGGCAAAGGCATCGAAATATTCGTACCATGTATCGCACTCCTGGCTTTCCGCTATGATCTTGTCCGCCATGGCACAGGCAAATTTATCATCCTTTGTTGTGAGTTTTGCGATGATTTCCTGCATAGTTGCTCACCCTATCTTTTTTTATAAACCACAAGCTCCGGATTCTCTCCGTTTTCTTCATAGCTGCACACCAGAATGAATTCTGCATTGGCGGCGATGCCGAAGCATCTGCTGCCGTCTTGCTCATTCACCAGCTGGGTTCCTAAATAAGTTGCACTGTCATCGAGAAACTTGACACATTTGCCGGTGGGAAGCGGATATTCCATATTGATGTATCCACCCACAAGGGCATTGAGTTTTTCCACCTTGGGCATCCCTGCAATGTGCAGCCCGTTGATTTCATCGACGAGCTGCTTTTTGAAGGCTTCAAATTCTTTTGCACCATTCAAATTGGTATGATTCTTCCAGTAATCCAGTTTGGGCAGAAAGTCCATCAGGTATGCCCGGGCCTGCTCGGACGTGAAATTCTCATTTATCATGTTGTTGACACAGACCTCGATCAGATCGTCCATATCGTGGTACATATATTCGCCGTCCGCATAGCACCACTTGCAGTATTCCTCATTGAAGAAGCCATCCAGCTCCTTGCTGATGCTGGCATCCTCCAGGGGCATACCGCAGCACTGGCAGACCAACTGCCGGGGAGAACCCAGCAGGGTGTTGATGGAAACGTTGAACAGCTTGGACAGCAGCTTCAACGTTTCGGTGTTGGGGACGGTTTCACTATTTTCCCAGCGGGACACTGCCTGCCGGGTCACGAATACCTTTTCTGCTAGTTCTTCCTGAGACATGCCCAGTTTCGTTCTCAGTTCCAGAATGATGTCTTTTGTATTCATATTGATTCACCTCACAGCCATTGTACTCCCGGGATGGAAGTAAGACAAGCAACCCGCTGTTGCTCTTTTAAAGCTCATAATCCGGCTTCACTCTGAAAATTGTGGTTTTGCGGTTTTCCAGCGCATCTTTGTAGATATGTAGATATGTTCATCATATTCGATGCCAATGGTTCGAATCCTCGTCCGGTAGGACAAAAAACAACCTACACGGCCTTTTCCGCAGCCATAATCCAGAACCACATCCCCCTCGCCAAAGAACCCACTTTTCACTAGCCGCTTCAGGCCACGGTAGGGGGTGGGCTCGTAAGGATGATGATATTTGTCCGCGCCAGACACATCCCGCCCAATAGTCTTAATCTGCAGGAGCTTGTCCCAGCTTTGCTCATGCTTTACCATCATCCGCACCCCCTCCAATCTTTGAAATTATTCTACCATGTATGCGCATAATGGGCAACAAAAAATCGCCTCTTGGTATATTTTACGGTTTCGACCTTGCTGCAAATAATCAGAATCCGGATGTCAACCCCCCAGAAGTTCATCCGGAAGCTCCACGAGATCCTGATGACCGGCACGGTAGATGCCTATCGCCAGCAGGTTCGCCCCGGTAAGTACCGGACGGTCACCTCCCGGCCCAGAGATCGGGCGCTGCTGCCGGTGAGCCGGATCAATTCCAGTCTGACGGAGCTGATCCGGAACTATGAGTACCAGACCGAAATCGAGCGGAATCAGATCCTGGACTTCCATGTTCGGTTCGAGGATATCTTTCCTTCCGAGGATGGCAATGGCCGCGTTGGCAGGCTGATTATGTTTAAGGAATGCCTGCGCCATGGCACCATGCCTTTTATCATTGACGACAAGCGCCGGTCCCGATACCTCCGGGGTATCAAGGAATGGCATGATGATCGGTTCGAGATGATCGATGTGGTAATGGAGTCCCAGAAGCGGTTTGAGGCCCAAATCGAACTGCAGCGTCTTCGTGCAGCCGGGCAATTCTACGCGCCTGCAAACTATCAGGAGGGCTTTGACGATGAAGATGAATGAGTTTATGACTGCCCTCGAAACCCATCTGGCCACCCAGCAGCCAAACTACCCCAACAATGCTGAGTGGACAGGTCCAGTAAAAACAGACAATAGACAAAATACCCCCTGATGTAGGAAAATAGAACTACGTCAGGGGGTATCGCTGTTAAGAGAAGCCCCCGGCTGTGCCGGGGAGTATATAAAAAGTTCTACTTATGCATAGAAAAGAAAAACCTCCAATGATAGAGTGGTAAGTAGGTTCGCCAACCGCTTACAACAACATCAATGGAGGTTATCCGAATGGACAAGAATAGTTTAGCACATACGAAATGGAATTGCAAATACCACATCATCCTCAC
>JAFYLN010000052.1 GCA_017537045.1 Oscillospiraceae bacterium
TAGGCATCGGTCTTGCGGCGGTGCTTGGTGACGGAGTAGTGGTTCACCATGGAGTCCATGTTGCCGCCGGAAATCAGAAAGCCCAGTCTGGGCGCGCCGTAGATATTGATGGAGGAGGGCTTTTTCCAGTCGGGCTGGGAAATGATGCCCACCTTATAGCCCGCCTGCTCCAGGATTCTGGAGATGATGGCGTGGCCGAAGGAATGGTGATCCACATAGGCATCACCGATGACATAGACAAAATCGCACTGCTCCCATCCGCGGTCGATCATATCCTGTCTGCAAAGGGGAAGAAATTCCATAGGGTACCTCCGGAGGAGTATATTTTGTATAGTATAGCAGATTCCCGGGGAAAAAGATAGATGAAAAGAAAAATGAAAAAAAGGAAAAAAGGTGTTGACAAATCCAAAACGCCATGCTATTATGTAGCAGTCGTCAGGGCACAGCCCCAGACAACAACGAAATATGCGCGAGTGGTGGAATTGGTAGACTCGCTAGATTCAGGTTCTAGTGCTCATTCCGGGCGTGGGGGTTCGACTCCCCCCTCGCGCACCATGAAAAGCACCGAAAACGGTATGTTTTCGGTGCTTTTTCTTATTTTCTGAGCCAATTTGATTATATTGTTGGCGTTCGGTCAACAAAATGGTCAACAAAAAAGTCAATTTGGGAGTAGAAAAGAGAAGCAGGATTGATAAAAGGCATTGGTAACAAGAAAGGATGTTATCAATGGCAGCAATCATTCAAAACAAAAAAGACGGGAAAGTGGTGTCCTACAAATTCAAGGCTTGCGTGGGGCGTGATGAACTGGGCAAGCAGGTATTCAAGTGCAGCACATGGAAAGTCCCGGATGGCATGACCCCGTCAAAGGCAGAGAAAGCGGCTCAGCGCGCCGCCGCCACATGGGAGCATCAGGTCAAGGAGGAATATAAAAAGGATTTGGAGAATCCGGAACGGGTCAGGGAACGGGAGATCGTAAAGAAGCGCACCGACTTTGTGAAGTTCGTTTCGGAGGACTGGTTCCCGGTGTGTATTGAGGACGGAAACCACAAGCATACAACGGTTGATTTCTACAGGCACACCACAAACCGCATCACGGCTTATTTTGCGGGAAGAACGATTCAGAGTATCACGGCGGTGGATATTCAGAAGTTCCTGATTTATCTGCGGACGGAATACAGAACAAAGCAGAACAAGCCTGTTTCCGACAAAACTGTTCGTCATTCCTATTGTGTTCTGGTGATGGTTTTTGAATTTGCCGTTGAACAGGAATTGATTCAGAAGAATCCAATGGATAAGGTGGATTGTCCGAAGCTGGCGAAGAAGAAGGTGGATGCATTCTCGGCGGAGGAGGCGAAAGAGTTCCTCGCACTGCTTCCTGCGTGTGACAGCGAATTTCGCTGCATGATGTATCTGCTGCTGACCGTGGGACTGCGGCGGGGAGAGTTGATTGGTCTGCAATGGAGGGACTTTGATTTTGGCAATATGACCCTTGATATTTGCAGGAACATCACCTATTCGCCGGAGAAGGGAACGACGGTGGACACACCCAAAACGGAAAACAGTGTGCGGACGGTTCCGCTGCTGCCCTTTGTTGCGGAGCAGTTGCGTGCATATAGGGCTGCTGAATGGCCTGGGAGCGGCGAGAATGCGTTTGTATTTCCGGGAAGCAAGGGCGCGAATATCCCCCGTTCACCCAATGCAGTGACTCACAGGGTCAAGCGGTTCATGAAGCTCCACGGTTTGCCGGATATGTCGCCCCATGACCTTCGCCATAGCTGCGCGACACTGCTTCTGGACAACGGAGCTGATATCAAAAGTGTTCAGGAAATTTTGGGGCATACCAACGCAAGCACGACTCTGAACTTCTATGTGCGCTCTGATATCACCCGAATGAAAGCCGCCGCAGATAAGTTTGCAACTGCGTTTGGACTGTAAGAGAATACAATGCAGCGGGAAGAACTTGCTTCCCGCTGCAACTATTTTACGTCATGTTACGTCAGGCTGCATCCGGGCAGGATGAATCTGCGTGAAGATATCATACGGGTACAAAAAGAAGCGCAAAAGCCGTGTAACAGACTCTTGCGCTTCCTTATTCCCGAAACTCAAACAATTTGCTCGGCGCGATTTCCAAAACCTCGGACAGTTTGAACAGCACATCAAAGGACACACTAACTTTTCCCAATTCGATGGAGCTGACATAGGTGCGGTGGATATCGACCAGCTCTGCAAGCTCTGTCTGGGACAGGCGCTTTTTCTTGCGGTAGTATACGACATTCAAACCGAACTGTTGGTATTGCTCCTTGTATTCGTCTTTCAATCCCTCCACCCCTTTCAATTTATATTCTAACCGTATTTCTCTGAAAAATGAACAGACGGACGAACGCACAGAGCGATTGACAGAGTGCAAATTATGAACTACAATAGAAACGGGGAAGAAATGCAGGCTTTTTTGAAGGAAGGAGTGAGAGGGGAAGCATCAGAAAGAACACCCAATTATCACCATAATGAAACAGGAGATGATTACTATGAAAAAAATAACTTTAATTCTCCTTGTGCTTTGCGTTTGCATTGGCTTATGTGCCTGTGGCAAAAGTGAAGCTGCACAGGCTGTTGATGAATTGATTGCTAATATCGGAACAGTCACATTGGAGAATGAACAAGTGATTCTGGAAGCAGAGGAGGCTGTTTCGGTATTAAGCGAAAAAGAAAGAGGGCAACTTGAAAATATCGGGCTTCTTGAAGCGGCGCGAAATACATACAATGACCTCGTTGCTGAGCAGGCAGCACAAATCGATGATGCCATTCTTGCAATCGGAGAAATCTCTCTCGATAGCGGAATAGCGATTTCCACAGCGCGCAACGGGTATGACCGGTGTTCTGAAAATGTTCAGGATGCAGTGCATAACTATAGCATCCTGACCGATGCAGAAGAAGCATTTTTTATGTTGCGTGTTGCCACTGCGGAGGAGCTGATTGATGCAATCGGTACGGTTTCGCTGGAAAGCGAAGAAAGCATCAATAAAGCGCAGACGTTTTATTCAGAGCTTTCCTACAAGGAAAAAGAACAGGTGTCCAACAGTGCGGAATTGTATGATGCAAAAAATGCTTATTACAAGTTAGAACAAGCAGAAAAGGAAAAAGCAATTGAAGCGGCACTTGCCAAATTGAAAACATCTTATGATAAGGTGCAAGGCATCACATGGTACGAAGCCTCCGCACAGCCGACGTATGCGGATACCAGAAGTTATGTGCTGCCGTATATCGGAAAGAACTCCGGCAATACATGGCTGAGATTGCATTTCCATTATACAGGAAAATCGTGGATATTCTTTGAACATGTAACGATTGTGGTGGATGGTGCCACATATTATAAGGATTTTAACTACTACGATATTACGCGTGACAATGATACCGAAGTTTGGGAAATTGCAGATATTGAACCGGATTCTAAAGACATTGAAATGCTGTGGGCAATTGCCAATTCCACGGAAACGATTGTGCGTTTTGAAGGCGACAGCCGCTATTACGATTTGACCGTCAACAGTAAAGACAAAACTGCAATTAAGGAGGTTTTGACTGCTTACGAACTTATGAGTTCTAAGTAATTCGAGTTGATTATGAAAAAGATAATATCATTGACGATTTTGTGCTGTCTGCTCGTTGCTATGCTGACCGCGTGTGATTCTTCTGACTATAAAAAAGCATTAAAATTATATAATTCCGGGCAGTACAGCGAGGCCATGTCCATGTTTGAGGAACTTGGCGATTATGAGGACAGCGGCAGTTATGTGGTTGATTGCAAGATGAAAATTGCAGAATCCTTAGTTGAGAACAAAGAGTTCCAAGATGCCATCAATATTTATAGCGAGTTAAATGATGAGGTAAGAGTTTCTGCTGCGAAGCGGGCATGGTTGGCGGATTACATTGAAACCAATGGTACGGCTCATACCGACGGATACCAGATTACCAGAAATCAGGGCGATAGGACAATTTCTCTGGTTGCATCAGAATCCGGAAAATATAAGGTCATTATTAAGCAGGGTAACGATGTTGGTTATAACGAAATCATCATCACCCTGATGCCGGATACTTCTACGGGCTTTATTCAGCACGAAAGAGAGATTTCCTTCACGATTTTAGGAAGAACAGCCTATCAAAAAGAATCCGGTTCCTGCGAAATCGATACATCCGTTTTTAACAGAGGTACAATGCTCAACTACAATGATTACTCTGCAATCGGAACCGGAGCGGAGGATATGAATGCCAGTTCTTTTGCGCGCTCAACCATGGAATTTATCAACGATTCTAAATCTGCCCTTACCCAAATGCTGAAGGAAACGAATATCGAAATCAACTTGTCCGATCTGGGTTTTACCTCTTATTAATCCTTTGACGTTTTCCCTCCCCGCCACGGGGAGGGAATTTTTCTTGCCCCAAAACTTGACTCCTCCAACAATTGGAAAAAAATGAAATTTCAAGGTATAATATATGTAGAAAAAGCATAATACTCCACGGGCGTTGTTGGATTTTTGAGGTTTTCTTTGTGCGTGACGGCGGCGGAAATCAGTTTAGTCCCCCTACATATATGTATACTTATAAGTAGATAAATAAATGGGACAAAATCGGTTGCTTACCGTTCAAATATAGGCACACGGCTTTCCAATGCCCGTGTGCCGCTTTTTACTTTATGAAACAGAAAGGTTGTTGAATTTGAAGGGAACCAAATGGCTTTCCGAAGCAGTTCATTGCGAAGAAATCAGACCGGGGGCAATGAACTTGATTTAGGCCCCGGTTGGAAGTGGTAAGACCACATGGGCGTTGGAGCATCTTTCGACCACAGTGTCCATGCCGTGCAAAATGCTGTATCTCATTGATACAAGAAACGGAAATCAGCAGATTGTGTCAAAGCATGATATCGCGGCGTTTTACAGCGACGAATGGAAGGAGACGGTGGCATATGGTATTGAATGGTTTGGCGAGGTGTTGTTTCAAGACCAAATCGTTGTAATGACCTATGCAAAATTTGGCGTTTTGGCAGAGCGGTATCCGCGGTTTGGATACGATTTTGAATTGATTCTCTGTGACGAAATCCACAGCTTGCCGAAATTTTGCAACATTCCGGCAAAACGCGGCGATAAAAATTATCATATTATGGCAAAGCGGCGTTTGGAGGATATCATAAATGGAAGTCAGGTAACGGTGGTTGGGTTATCTGCGACTCCGCAAAAGGCAGAAGAACAACTGTGCTGCTCCATCCGTCACATAACGGTTGACGATGATGTTCGGCAACTGGAAGTGAAGAAAATCATTCCATACACCAACAAATGGACACTGCTGGAACAACTTTCACCGAAGAAGAAGGGTATCGTTTATTTTGAGCGCATTGCATCAATGAATGATTTCTAGGAAGCGGCAGAAGCAAAAGGCTTTCGCGTGATTTGTATATGGAGTATCAACAGCATAGACCATCCTATGAGTGCGGAGCAAATCGCGGCAAGAGACTATATTCTATCCTATGAGGAACTCCCGCCACAATACGATATGGTCATTCTGAATGCCAGCAGTGAAACGGGAATCAACATCTATGGTCAGGTAGACTATATCGTGGTTCACAATACGATGCCGGATACCCGAACGCAGGTTCGCGGAAGATATCGTCGAGACTTAGAGATATTGTATTTACTGGACTATCAATCCATTCAAGTGCCGGAGGAGTATATGAACCGGGAACTGCCAGCAGAGGAACGGGAGAAGTTGTGTCAGATTCTTGCAATTCGGAATGAGAATGGGCGTATTGTCAAATGGACAACAGTTCGGAACCGTTTGATAGCAGTAGGTTATTCCGTGGTTGAGAGCCGGAGAAACAGCAAACGGTATTATGTGATTACACTGTAAATGCCAAAATTGCAGTAATCTATAAAAAGAATCATACAAAAATGGCAAAATGCCCAAATGCCAAAAATGTAGGATTCCATAATAGAAACGTACAAAATTGGCAAATTTCATTCGAGGATGGTTATGTGCAGAGCGCGGTGCCGTAAAATGGTCATGACTTTGCATTTCCCAAAATCCACCCCCAATATATAGAAAAAGCGGCGGTTCCGTTGCGGAACCGCCATAAATTATATTGCTGTCAGGATGCAAGGGGATATTTGCCGAAATCCGGGAATGTGTTCCTGAACCAATCATCAACAAACTTTCGTGGATTCTTCTGACTGCGGGATTCTTCCTTGACCGCCTTGAACTGCTTCATGAGTTCAACGGCGTTGGATTGGAATGCGATATACACCGCCATTTTGTCGTAGGTAATGTAAGGGGATTTGCGCCGCTTCGGTGCTTCCACACGTATTTTCAGATTGGGAAAATGCGTTGCGTACTTCTCATAGACTTCAAACTCATGGCTTTCCATGTCACTGGCCTTCATGCTGAAACGGTGCGTCATGTGCAGGGTGTTTGTTTCAAAATCGTAGTAATAACCGCCGGAGGAAAACTTGACCTTACGCATATTTTAGACTTCCTTTCTTGATTACGGATTGGGCTTGCCGGGTTCCTTCTCAGCGAAGGAGGATTTTCGGTAGGCTTCCTTATAATTTCGGACAAACCAACTTTTTACAAAGGAATAAGGAGCCTTTTTGAAAGCGGATTCGGCGCGTACCCGGTCAAATTCAGCAAGTGCCGCAGGCTTGCGTTCCTCGGATTCATAGAAGTTGATGAAATCTTTCATTACATCATAGGACAATTTGCTGTAGGTGAATTTGCTGGAGACATTCAGATTCTTTTCTTCAAAAGGGAATCCGGGAAGTTCGCGCTTCAATCTCATGTACTCGTTGAACTCAGGAGAATCCAGTTGACCGGCCTTCTTCACAAAGTCAGGGTCAACGTAAATCTTACCTTCCAGAATACTGACTTCATACTGCTTCTTCATAGTGTTTCCTTTCTGGCATGCAGCCACGGCGATTGGTTCGCCACCTGTGTTTGATTTGAGATTATGTGTATCTCAACCTTGTGGCCGTATTATAGCAAAGACGTAGAAAGGTGTAAATTCGCATAATGACTCAATCAGATTTTGATTTGGACGTATAGAGTCTGAAAGAAAACGCAACTTTTAATGTGCAAAACATAGCGATTACATATGAAACTCGGGAAAACACTGATTGCAGAATGCACAAAAACGGAAAAATGCCACATACCGCCGGACGCAGCGGCAGACACGGGCGCATATCCGTGTGCAGTATGAATGCAGATAGCCATAAGACACACGAATGGTAATGCAAGTCGAATGCGTGCGGTTGTAATGCATATGTAAAGAGATGATACGCAGTTGCAGAATCAGGTATCACTTACGGTCAACAGTCAGGTCAACAAGTAAGAAAAAAGCCATGCCGAAGCAGAATGGTACTTGAAATCAATAGAAATATTTGTTATAATAAGAACGTAAAAATACCCAAATATCAGTGCTTTTGCAAACAATTCTGGCGACGTGTGCGCCGAACGGATTGAGACTCGCTAGATTCAGGTTCTAGTGCTCATTCCGGGCGTGGGGGTTCGACTCCCCCCTCGCGCACCATACAAAAGGACTTCCGAAAGGAAGTCCTTTTTCTTTTATGTGCAAGATTGCGGACTTGGGGGAGGATCTGCAGGGACACCCGGGGACGTGTGTCCCTACAGTCCATAAAACAACCCCGTCGCGGATCCTTGCTTTTGGGGATCCAGGGATTTGCTCCGGTTCTGTTGTCTGGTTCTGACTTGACTTTGTTTCTTTCTAAATGTATAATTTTACCGTCAGATATCAATGTAAACCCTGTTTTCTTTGGGTTCAATGGAGGAATTTGCATGAAAAAAACGCTCATTGCCGGGTTGGCCGTGTGTCTGGCGGTCTGTGTGCTGGCCGGTGTCATGTATTATTTTTGGGGATCCCCGGTGGATCTGGATGCGGTTGTGGACTGGGACACGATGTATACCTGTGCAGATGTCACCGAAGCGGATACGAGAATCGGTGTTCAGAAGATCAATGGAGCGGATCATATGATCCTGCCTGCAACTGTTTCGCCGGAGGCTGTTCCGTTTTTCTTTGATATCCCGGACTCAATCAGGGTATCTGTGTCCGGTGATCTGGGTAGCACGCGCCTGCGCAGCGGTGAACCGGTGGACTTGACTGCTCTTTGCAGCGAGGGCCGGTATGATCTGAAGCTCGAAGCAAAAAAGGGCAGGGAGGTTTCTGAATATACCCTGAAGCTGTCCTTCGCGGATCAGATTGGAACGATGTATCTGCTCAGCGATGATCCGGAAAATGAGGGGCGTGCCTGGGTGGAATCCAGCCCGGACAAGTCCAACAAAGCCACCGGCAGGATGCTCCTGCAAAATGCGGACGGATCCTGCGTATACCATGATACCCTGTCACAGATCAAGGGCAGAGGCAATTCCACCTGGCTGTGTGACAAGAAGCCCTACCAGATAAAACTGGACGCGAAAACAGATCTGCTGCAGACGGGTTCGGAGGACAATGAAACGAAGACCTGGGTGCTGCTGGCAAATTATTCGGATAAGTCCAACATGAGAAATGCCCTGATCTACAGCCTGGGCAGAGAGCTCGGGATGGAGTTCTGCACAGAGAACCGATGGGTCAATCTGTATTATGACGGGGAGTATCGCGGCTGTTACCTGCTGTCTGAAAAGGTCGAGATCGGTTCCGGTCGTGTGGACATCACGGATCTGGAAGAACAGAACGAAGAGGCCAACGATGGCGTGGATATTGAGGAGCTGCCCGTGGAAACGGGTACAACTGCCAATGGTGCCACATACCGATATTGCGCCGGGATGCGCTCGACGGAGGATATCACGGGCGGGTATTTGCTGGAATTGGAAATTTCCACGAGAGTGGAAGAGGAGATTTGCTATTTCACCACATGGCGCGGTCGGAATGTGGTGGTGAAAAGCCCGGAATATGCGAGCAGGGAAGAGATGGACTACATCGCATCGCTGTTTCAGGAGTGGGAGGATGCGGTTTACTGCGGCGGCGTCAATCCTGACACCGGAAAACGGTATACGGATTATGTGGATCTGAGAAGCTCCGCAATTTGCTATCTGGCAAATGAGATCTCCAAAAATCAGGATGGATTCCGAACCTCTGCCTATTTCTATAAAGATGCTCAGGACGACAGAATGTACATGGGCCCGCTGTGGGATTACGATGTCACATTGAATTTCAACGGCGAGATGCGCGCCACAGGCTTTGATACCGCGAAGGCGGGGCTGGGCGCGGCATTGTGTGAGCTGGGCGATTTCAGGGAAATGGTCAGAGAGGTTTATCTTGAGGAGGCATATCCGTTCCTGACCGGTGCTGTAGCGGATGATGCTCCGGACGGGGAAACGGTTTCCATCCGTTCTTATGAAGCATTGCTGGCGGCTTCCATGGATTGCAACAGCCTGCTGTGGCCGAACACGGAGCAGTGGCTGCCCGATGCAGAACAGATGAGAGATTTCCTGGCGGAAAGAGCGGAATATCTGAACGAGGAGATCTCCAAGTGGTCGGCAGATGGGGAGTTTGTATTGCCTGTCGCTACCTTTGCGGATGTGGACGAGGATGCGTGGTACTTCGCTGATGTTCAGAAGGCCGTTGCCTATGGTCTGATGAGCGGCGGCGGCGGAGATGCGTTCTACCCGACAAGAGAAGCGATCCGCGCACATGTGATCCAGACCATATACAGCATGGTCGGCAAGCCTGCGGTGGAATATCGCGATACCTTTGCCGATGTAAAGCAGCACGATGAGTTTGCAAATGCGGTGAGCTGGTGCGTGGAAAACGGCGTGCTGCCGGAATACCCCGATGGGCTGCTTGCTCCGATGGCTCAGATCCCCAGAGAAGAGGCCGTCGTGTACCTGTATCGTTACCTGGGGTCTCCGGAGGCGGAGCTTCAGAAGCTGGACGAATTTGCAGACGGAGCCATGGTTTCGGAGTATGCGCAGACCGCCATGGCCTGGGCTGCTGCGGAGGAGATCCTCGCAACCGAAAATGGTGAACTCAGACCTTTAGATCCGATCAAAAGAGCGGAGCTGGCGTCGATCCTTGTCCGCTTCTATGACCGTTTTATGAGCAATTGATCAATGGCAAGCTCCCGGCCTGAAAAGGTCGGGAGCTTGGCTCGAAAGAACATGGAAAGCGCAGGTGCGGAAATGGCATACCTTCACAACGAGAAGCATGAGGAATATCTGTCCCTCCACGACTGCCGGGCTGAGCGGGTGGAGCTGAAGGACGGTGTGCTGCGGTTTTGGTTTCCGGAGGGCTTCTGGGTGCTGAGTTCCCATCCGGAGAATCCCACGGGGAAGACCGTCCGCACCGATGCCGCGCGGGTGGATTATGTACTGCGGGATCCCGATGGGGACGATGTGAGCATCGACACGTTCAGACGGCTGAAATATCCCTTTGCATTGCGCAGAACCTATGAGCTGCCCCCGTTTATGGAAATGCTGAATAGGCCCGAGTGGGAGCTGGAATTTCTGTACCAGTATCGGGACTACTGGAACCGGATCATCGAGTGCTGGCTGTGGATGCCAAAGCGGATGCGACATAAGGAATGCCAGCTCAAGCTGGATGTTTCGGAGGTCATCTACTGCTGGAACAGCCTCCGGCCTGAGGAAGAATGGTAAATCAAAAAAGCAACGCCGCAGCTTTCGCTGCGGCGTTTGTGTTATTCACCGAGGATGGAGTCGATTCCGTAGAAACGCGCCATATCGTAATTGGGCCAGGTCTGGGTGTCCTCTGTGCTCAGATCCCGCAAACCCCAGAAGCCGCTGTAGGGCGTATGGGGCTGCACCACATTGGCGGTCACATCCAGGTTTCCTTTTTCGATGGAGGCGGCGATTGTGGATTCTCTCTGGCGGAACTGGCGGTAGCTGTCCGCGACATCCCACAGTCCCAGCGCTCCGGCGAACAGGGTCAAAGCGGCCAGCACGGCGCAGCCCATGCGGACAGCCTTTTGCTTCATCAGCGGAGCGGCCAGGAAGCAGCAGCCCATAATGAGCATCAACGCGCTGGTGCACATACACCGCCGGGGGTAGTAGGCGGCGACGATGGGCATATAGTTGGCGCAGATGCCCGCCAGGGCGAAAAGCCCCGCCAGGGTGATGGCCTTGAACGGCAGCTTTTCCCGCACACCCTTGTACAGAAGCCACGCAAACGCGGCAAGAAGGGGGGCGAAGAGCACGCCGAACTTCAGGGAATAGGACACGAATCTGCGCAGAACCACATAGAGGGTCAGTGCTGCGCCCTGCTTGTTGGCGCTCTGGGCGGGGGCGGAGAGCATGACGGCAAAGCCGACAAAGCCGAAGAGCACAGGCAGCAGCCGCCAGGGCTGGAAACGGGTCTTGTTCATCCACACATCCAGGATCACAAGACAGATGACCATGCAAAGTCCCACGAAGGATGCGATCTCGTTGTACCAGCCGAAGAAAAAGCTGTATACGCAGAAGAGAACCCAGTGGAGCCTGGTTTTCAGGATGTCACGTCCGGTCTGGAAGCGGATCAGCGCCGGGGCGAAGAAGAGCACGCAGGCGGTCAGCGACCAGAAGTAGTTGACAGAGCCCACCTGCCAGAGGGCGACCTGACCAAAATCGGGGATAAAGAGCCAGAACATACACATTACCGCCCCGAAAAGCCGGAACTCCTGTCCGCCGGAACAGAGCTTTGCAACCAGATAGAGAGTCACCGTGAAGACCGCCGCGTTGACCACATCGAAAACCATCGGCGGCAGGAGCATGAACACCTGCTCCAGACCATGGGAGATGAGGCGGCCGTTCATGGTGAAGCTGTGGCGGTACATGGAGGGGATGATCTCCCACAGGGACTGTAGCCGCTGGCCGGTGAGGAAGCTGTTCATGTAGGTGTAGTCATCGCAGATGTAAGGGGTCATGCAGTTCAGCGCCAGCATCCACAGAAAGACGCCCGCCGGGAGGAGGAGGGAAACGCGCCTGACCCGATCCTTTTGTGATTGCGTGATCATAGGGCGCTCCAATCGATCTTCCGGTCTTTATAATAGTAGGTGCGGTCGTGCTCGCCGATCTCCCGGAGCACCCGGCAGGGGTTGCCCACCGCCACCACATTGGCGGGGATATCCTTGGTGACCACACTGCCCGCACCGATGACGGTGTTGTCACCGATGGTGACGCCGGGCATGATCAGCGCGCCTGCGCCGATCCAGCAGTTGCGGCCGATGCGCACGGGCATGTTGTACTGCAGTCCCTTTTCCCGCAGACCCGGCTCGATGGGGTGACCGGCGGTGGCCACGGTGACATGGGGGCCGAACATGGTGTAGTCGCCCACATAGATGTGGGTATCGTCCACCAGGGTCAGACCGAAATTGGCATAGATGTGGCTGCCGAAGTGGACATGGTGACCGCCCATGTTGGTGTGCAGGGGCGGCTCGATGTAGCATCCCTCGCCCAGCTCTGCGAACATCTTCCGCAGCAGCTTTTCCCGCTTGCGCAGCTCCGTGGGGCGGGTGTTGTTGAAATCATAGAGCCGATCCAGCCAGCGCAGCTGATCCTCCATGATGGTCGGATCGTTGGGGAAATAGATGTCTCCGGTGTGGAGCAGGTCACGCTGATTCATCGTAAAACCTCCTGTCAGGGATTTTTGAAGTCCTTGTATAAGAATGTGACGATCTGTGCCCGGTTGCACAGGGCACCCGGGCGGAAATATCCGCCGTCCATGCCTGCGGTGATGCCCTGCTCCGCCGCCCAGAGTACAGCCTTGTAGTAGAAATCCGAAGGGTGCACATCCGGGAATGCGGTAACGGTGACGGGTTCCGGTCTGCCACGGAACTGGTGGAGAAAGGTCACCACCTGTGCCCGGAAGCAGGGCGCGGTCGGGGAGAAATGGGTGCTGTCGGTGCCGCTGGTGATGCCGTTTTCGTAGGCCCACAGCACCGCTTTTTCGCAGAAGCTGCCTCTGGGAACATCTGCGAAGGGATTTTCCATGGATTTAGGCTCCGGTTTTCCGGCGCGGCTCCACAGGAAGGTCACCACCTGCGCCCGGTTGCAGATCCCGGCGGGATCAAAGTGGGTCTCGTCCACGCCGGAGGTGATGCTGCTGTTTACCGCCCAGAGCACCGGGGTGAAATAATAGGAATTCTTTTCGATGTCCACAAAGGGATTGGTGTATTTGGGAAGGTAGTCCTGATAGGTGTGGGCGCATCGTGTGCAGCTGTAGCGGATCTCGCCCGAGGTCTCCAGGGTCGGTTCCCGGTAGTAGATCACGGCATAGCTGTGACCCAGGGGATCGGTGTACGCCGTCCGGAAGCGGTCATTGCATTTGGTGCAGTAATGCTGGGTGTAGCCCCGGGCGGTGCAGGTGGGCGCAACGACCTCGACGGCATAGTCATGGCTTCGGGGGATCGGCGCGGATTCCTGATGGCCGCAGACCACGCAGTCCCGGAGCTGGATGCCCTCCTGGGTGCAGGTCGGCTCTGTATGCACATACCAGTCGCTGAATTCATGACCGGGTGGCTTGAGAATGTCATAGTCCGCGGTGTCGCCGCAGAGGATGCATTCGCTCCAGATCATGCCGTTTCCCTCGCAGGTTGGCTCGATCCGGTGCTGCACCCACTCATGGGGACATTCGGTGGCGCAAACCCGCAGCGGGAACAGGAAGAGCAGGAGCATCATCAGAACGATTGTCCTTCCGGGCTTCATTTTACCATGGCCTTCAGCACTGCTTCGGCGGCCTCCATGCCGTCCACGGCGGCGGACATGATGCCGCCTGCATAGCCTGCGCCCTCGCCGGCGGGATAAAGACCGCGCAGGGAGGTCTGACCGTCTGCATCGCGCACGATCCGGACAGGGGAGGAACTGCGGGTCTCGGGGCCGGTGAGCACCGCATCGGGATCGGCAAAGCCCTTCATGCGGTTGTCGAGATCCAGGATGCCCTTCTTCAGATTATCAGTGATCCGCTGGGGCAGCACCTCATGGAGGTCACACCAGTGGACTCCGGGCAGATAGGTGGGACGGACAGCGCCCTGTCCGTCAGAGGGCTTGCCCTCCAGGAAATCTCCGAACCGCTGGGCAGGAGCCCGGTAGCCGCCTGCGATGGCATATGCCTTCTCCTCGATCTCCCGCTGCCACATCACGCCGCCCAGGGCGCCGGGGTAGGGGAAGTCCCTGGGCTGGACGGTGACCAGCACGGCGGAGTTGGCGTTTTCACCGGCACGGTCGGAGAAGCTCATGCCGTTGGTGACCACGCCGCCCTCCTCGGATGCGGCGGCGACCACATAGCCGCCGGGGCACATACAGAAGGTGTAGACAGTAGCATCCTCCTGATGGGAAACCAGCTTGTAGTCCGCAGGAGGCAGGTAGGGGCTGAGCTGACCGTACTGGGCCATGTCCACCAGCTCCTGCTTATGCTCAATGCGCACGCCCATGGAAAAAGCCTTGGGCTCCATGGGGATGCCGGAGTCATGGAGCATCCGGAAGGTGTCCCGGGCGCTGTGGCCAATGGCCAGGATGCAGTGCTCACATTCCACGATTTCGCCGTCGGCAAGCTCCACGCCGGTGATGCAGCCGTCTGCGGATCTCAGGCCGGTGACCTGGGCGTTGAAGCGCACTTCGCCGCCCAGGGAGATGATCTTGTTGCGGATGTGCTGGACCACATGGAGCAGCACGTCGGTGCCCACATGGGGCTTGGCATCGTACTGGATCGCCTCATCGGCACCCGCCAGCACGAACTGCTGCAGCACCCAGGGGATCCGGGGGTTGTTGACACCGGTGTTCAGCTTGCCGTCGGAGAAGGTGCCTGCGCCGCCCTCGCCGAACTGGACATTGGAGCGCACATCGAGCTCGCCGGTCTGCCAGAACTTCTGCACCTTTTCGTGGCGGCTTTCGGCATCCTCGCCCCGCTCCAGCACGATGGGGCGGGCACCGGACATGGCCAGCACCAGGGCGGCGAACATACCCGCAGGGCCGAAGCCGATGACCACGGGACGGCTGGCCTCCAGATTCTTGATGGGCTTGACCTTATAGCTTGTCCAGGGGGCGATGGAGGCCTTCTTGCAGCGGGAGTTGCGCAGGATCTTCGCCTCGTTGCCGTTTACCTGAACGTCGATGGTGTAGGTGTATTTCACGTCCGGCTTCTTTCTGGCGTCGATGGAGCGGCGGACGATTTTGACATTTCGGATGGTGGAGTTGCTGACCCGCAGCAGCTGCGCCGCCTCAAAGGAGAGCTGGGCAACGGAATGCTGAAGGGGCAGGGGGATGTCTTTGATTCGGATCATATTGTTTCCTTTCCGGCGGATCTGCCTGCCAGCCGCCCGGAGCTCCAGGCCCACTGCAGATTATAGCCGCCGCAGTCGCCATCCACATCCAGCACCTCGCCGCAGGCGTACAGCCCGGGGACGAGACGGCTTTCCATGGTGGTGGGGTCAAATTCCTCGGTAACGATGCCGCCGGCGGTGACCTGGGCGGCGTCCATGCCCAGCGGCTCCGTCAGAGAGACGGTGAAGCCCTTGGCCAGGGAGACGAGATCTCCGATCTGACCGTCGGTCAGATTGGAGAGGGGGGTGTTTGCCCGGATGTCCGCTTCCTTCACCAGGACGCGGCCGAGACGGTTGTGGAGGATTCCGGTGCACAGCTCCTCGGCGGTGAGGGCGGAGCTTCTGCGCCGGGAGAGCATGGCCTGAAGCCGGTCGGCGGGAATGTCCGGCAAAAAATCCAGGGTACATTCCCATTCGCCGCCGCCCTGACAGGCATCCCGGCTGATCTCATAGATCACGGGGCCGCTGAGGCCGAACTCCGTGAACTGCACCTCGCCGACGGACTGGCGCTGCCGCCTGCCGTCGCGGTAGATGGCGGCGCGGCAGTTGGCCCGGACGCCCTTCAGGGCGCTGACGCCGCCCCAGGAGGTCTTCACCTGCACGAGGGCGGGGCGGAGCTTGGTGCATTTGTGTCCGAAGGAACGCAGGAGCTTGTAGCCTGCCATGGTGCCGCCCAGCTTGGTTCCCGCCAGACCGCCGCAGGCGACGATGAGCCGGTCAAATTCCAGGGTGCGGTCTTTGGAGGTGACGGAGAATTTGCCGCCGGATTTTTTCACCCGCATGACCTCGAAATCCGTCAGAACCTCAATGTTTTCCTTTTCCAGGGAGAACCGCAGCACATCCACCACGGAGTTTGCCTGGTCGGAGTAGGGGTAAATTTTGCCCGAGGGCTCCGCCACCGTGTAAAGTCCCAGACCGGAGAACCACTGCAGGGTCTCCTCCGGGGGAAACGCTTCCAGGGCGTATTTGGAAAATTGGGGGTCATCGCCGTTGTAGCCGCCCTCGGATGCGTGGAGGTTGCTGAGGTTGCACCGGCCGTTGCCGGTGGCGCTGAGCTTTTTGCCCAGCCGCGCCTGCCGCTCCATTAAGACAACGGAGGCGTTTTCGTATTCCGCGGCAGCCAGCGCCGCAGCCATACCCGCCGCGCCGCCGCCGATGATTCCAATGTTCATAGCATCACTCGCTTTCTTCAACTGTCTATTATATCTGATTTTTCCTTAAGACTCAAGA
>JAFYLN010000053.1 GCA_017537045.1 Oscillospiraceae bacterium
CTTTTGATATTCAGATGCAAGGCTTTTGACCCATACCGTGACCCATACGGGGACAGCACAGGGTGGACAAGGCAGTTTGTAACGGACAACGATCTCCGGGTTTTCCTTGAAAAAGGGCTAAAAGTCGTTGTGCCGCACCGTAAAACACCGATTTTAGCAGCTCATAACCCGGAGGTCGTGGGTTCGGAGCATTCACGAATTATGCAACTTGATGTTTCTTGAAGCCAAGTCTTGCAAGAGGCAGCATAGCCGCTGTAAGCAGCGCATACAGGATAGCTCTCATGGCAAATGCATCCAGGACAAGTCCTCTAAACTGATAAGAGATATATTTTCCAACCTCCGGCATGGTAGAACGGTACGGGAGCAGGAACAGGGTCAAATTGTATATGCCTGTTGTTCCGTTGGGTGAAAGGAACATCGGAATGAAAAGAACAGGTACAAGCACGATAAGCACAAGGTATGGGCTTTTCATCTTTGCCGACAGCAGGAGCGTCAAGCTGATCATGGCGAACAGCACAAGGTAAACCACACCCAAATTCACAAGGACAGCTTGCAGGAATGTAAACGGATACGGTATGGTGGTGTTTGCGATTTGCAGCGGCAAATCCCACCCGTCAAAACCAAATGCCGCAAGTAGCAGCCCAAACGCTACAATCACATGAAGCGTAAAGGCAAGGCAACCAAACAGATAGGACGCAATGATTTTAGCCGTTGTCAGCTTTGTTTTTCCGTATTTTGCGGATAAGATCACCGCATCCGTCCCGGCTTGATACTCGCCGGAAAAAACAGGGGCAATCACGATACAAACAGCCAGAAGCGCGAACATCAGCAGTTCAAAGCTGCTTATGATGATTTCCCACCCCTCGAAATAGCCGTAGGTAAAAGGCTCGCGGGCCTTGCTGTTCATATCCCGCCAATAGGCTTTTTGTTCCTCAGACAATGCGCGGGAAGCGTCATTTAACAGCCTTTCAATTTTTTCCTGTCTTGCCCCGTAAAAGTCCGTTCCCTCGGAAATGTCCAAATCCGGCAGCGCATTATAGCCCACACTCTCGTTTGGATCGGCATAGTTTTTCGCAATCATACCCAGCAGATTTTCACGGGGAGCGATACCGTTCCAATAAGCGTCCTCAATCAAAAATCGCTCGTAACCGTCGTAGCCTACGTTATCGGGATTATCAAAAAGCTGCTGTACCTCGCGGATCGTGTCGGTAATGTATTCGTCTGTCAGAGGAACAGCGTGTTTTTCTGCTTGCTTTCTTTCATATTCAATGCCCGCAAACCCTTTGATTACACCATCTTGATTGTAAGTCTGATACCGTAAAATCGGCAGGCCAAACAGAAAGGCCGTTACAAGCAGACTTGCAACCATGACGATCAGCGTCGATTTTTTGCGGAGTATTTTTAGAAATTCATATTTAACCAACATATCTTACTCGCCCCTTTCTGCTTCTTCTCCGAAATGATACATAAATAAATCCTCCAAGCTCGGCGGGACGGTGATTGCGTCCGCTGCCGGGGCTGTGTCGTGTATCATACGCAGTCGCACCTTGCCATTTTCATGGTGCAGATTGACAACGGAAAAGCGGCTGCTGTATTCTGCGGCTTCCCGGTCGCTCACCAAAAGCTCCCATACTTTGCCATTGATACTGTCCGTGACGGTAGCCATAGGCTCTTGCAGCAGAAAAGCCCCGTCTTTCATCATCAGAATGGCATCTGCGATATAGGAAACGTCAGATACGATATGCGTTGACAGAATGACGATTTTTTCCTTTGCAAAGTCGGATATAAGGTTACGGAAGCGCACACGCTCTTTGGGGTCAAGTCCGGCGGTCGGCTCGTCTAAAATGAGAATGTCCGGGGCGTTCAGCTCTGCCTGTGCAATTCCTAAACGCTGCTTCATGCCGCCGGAAAAGGATCTGATTTTCTTGTCTGCCACGTCCCGCAGATTGACTAACTGCAATAATTCCTCTGTGCGGGTCGCAGCTTCTTTTTTCCCAAGCCCTTTGACCGCAGCCATATATAACATAAATTCGCGGGCGGTAAAGTCCGGGTAAAAGCCGAAGTCCTGTGGCATATAGCCCAAGTGGGCGTAGTATTTTTCTCCCAATTCCTCAATCGTCTTTCCGTCCAGACAAATCCTGCCGGAAGTGGGCTTTAAGACACCGCAGATCATACGCATTAAAGTTGTCTTGCCTGCACCGTTTGCGCCAAGCAGACCATACACCCCGGTTGTAAGGGTGGTGCTAACATCATTGACAGCTTTTTTTGTGCCGTAGTGCTTGCTCAAATGCTGTAATTGTAATTCCATATAGGAAAACCTCCTTGCTTTTTTCGCAGCGAAATCAGCCCGCAGGATTCTGTTCCTGCGGGCCTTTCGCACTATTGCTCAATCGCACGAACTATTTTGTCAGCCACCGTCCATATGCCCCCTATTGCGCCAATCAGCAAACACATGGGAATGGCAAGCAGTATGATAACAGCAAGTGTAAAATATGTGATCCCGGAACAGACATGATGGGAGATACGCTTCTTTCTCTTGTGCCCAGTCGGGATGAGGACGATAGATGCCAAAGATTCATCCTTCATCAGCCTCACCCTTTACCACATATTCACAGGTCATTTCCACTTTGCCGGAAAAATCCTCATAGACAACCATGATATAGTTACCGCCGTTATCGAGCTTAAGGGTGGTTTCAAAGTATCCATCGGCATCAGGTTCCAGCTCGTACACTTCCTCATTCAGCCGGATGCGGACGGTTACTTTACCGGATTCAACTTGAACCACACCGGAGAGGAAAAGCTCCCGGTTATGGATGGATGCGCCGCCGAAGATTACATCCCGGCTCGTCACAACTTCGCACGCAGCGGTGTATGCCCCAGTATAAGCGTCAGCGCTGTCCGCCAGCACTCTTGTACCGATCAGGTCTTTGTCATCGGTGATTTGGCTGTCTCCGATCTCCGCAACGATACCATTCAAATATTCCACATCGTTCAGCCTGCACCCGGCCAAACCAAGAATCAGTCCTGCCAGAAGAAGATAGATCATCAGATGCCTCATAGGTTCAATCCTCCTTGTCTCCACTGACGATGGAGAAGTAGGCGTTGGAGGTGAGTTTATAAACCACCAGGTAAAGAAGTCCGAACAAAGCAAAACAGGTCCCTGTAGTCAGTGCAAACAAAGGCACATTTGTCATATTAAACAGGCGAAGCAGCAGACGGATCATAGGAAACGCAAAGCAAAGATGAATACCTGCCATTACCAAAGGCAGGAAGAAAACGGTAAGCATCTGGGAGTTGATACTCTGGCGGATATCGCGCTTCGTCATGCCCACCTTCTGCATGACCTCGAATCGCTTCTGATCCTCATAGCCTTCCGTAATCTGCTTATAGTAAATAATCAGCACGGCAGCGAAGAGGAATACAACGCTCAGAACCAAGCCCAGAACAAAAAGGCCCGAAAAGGTTCCTGTAAAGCTGTCACGTTCATAAGCCCGGCTGTCATAATGGATGTAGCTGAGATTGTTCAGAAATGCCTTGCCCTCGTCATTTCCATCGTGACCAAGTGCCTCGTAAATCACTTTCTGTGTGCCCTCGTCCACATTGGTATCAAAGCCATACTGCCAGTGGATATTCAGCAGATCGTTACCGTTGGAAGCACGCATTTCATACAGTGGCTTGAGCGTTTCATAAAAATCGGGAACTACCACATAAAGAGAGGACATCACATTGGATGTGGTATCACCGTCGATGGGGAATTCGGACAGGTGCTCTTTCACACGGAAGCTGAGTCCAGTCCCTCTCAGCACCAAATTCTCTTCCTCATAAGGTGTACGGAAGGCAAAAAGCAATATCTCATCCGGTTCCAGAGTGAAATCCGCTCCGCTCATTCGGTTATAGTCCTCCAGCGGGACGAAATTCACGATTCGGACGTCCCCATAGACATTGGCGGAGCTGACCTTCATATTATTAGGGTCAAGCTCCAATTCCGAGCCAAAAAGCTGACCGGAGAGGGATGCCACACGGTAGTCCATGACATTCTCCCTGGCAGCATTGTAATCGTCCAAAATGCTGTCGATGTAATCCCGCACCGGTGCGAAGTCTTCGAAGTCTCCGTTCTCCGGGTTGGTGACATAGGCATCCACGGTGATTTCTCTGGGATAGCGCATATGCAAGGACTCCTCAACACCGAAAAACAGGCAGGAAGTGGAAGAAAGCATAACCAGAACCATGGTAAGCAGAATGCAGATGGACGCAAGGCCGGCGCCATTTCGGGTCATCCGGTATGCCATGGAGGATACGGAAACGAAGTGATTCGGTTTGTAGTAGTACCGCTTGTTTTTCTGCAGCAGCTTGCACAGCAAGACCGACCCTGACATAAACAGCAGGTAGGTTGCCAGAATCACCATGCCCACAGCCGCAAAGAACAGCAGCAAAGCGGAAAGGGGGTCCTCGATGGAAAGAGCAAGATAATAGGCAGCCCCGAGTATCACAGCGCCCAGAATACCCCAGAACCAATACATACGGGGCAGTTTTTCGCCCACGTTTTCACTTTTGATCAGGTTGATTGCGTTGGTTCTGCCAATCTGCCACAGGGATTTGACCATGATAGCCAGAAAAATCACAGCAAAGACCACGGACGCAGCAAAAGCGCTGCTGCCGGAAACCGTCAGGCTGTAATCCACGTCTCCGCCCACAATGTTGACGATGCACAGCTCTGCCAGCTTGGACAGGGTCACGCCTGCAAACAGGCCTGCGAAAATGGAAATCACGGCAGTCATCACCGTCTCCCAGAAGACTACCATGCTGAGATGGCGCTTTCCCATGCCGAGGATGTTATACAGGCCAAATTCCTTCTTTCGCCGGCGCATCAGGAAAGAGCTGGAATACAGCAGAAACAGTCCTGCAAATAGCGCAATGATCAATACACCAAGCCCCAGCATTTCCTGAATAAACTGACCGCCGGGCAGACGGCGCACCGCCTGAGCCCCGGAAAGATAGCCCACGATATAGAGCATTGCCACCATGCTGATACAGGTAATCAGATAAGGCAGGTACAGCTTACGGTTGCTGCGCATGCCTGTCCATGCCAGCTTCGGATAAAACATCAGTTTCATGCCCGCTCACCACCTGTCGCCAGCAAGGTCAGGGTATCAGAGATTTTCTGATAGAGCTGCTCGTTGGTACTGTTTCCCCGGTAAATCTGGTGGAACACTTCGCCGTCCTTGATGAAGAGAACCCGGCTGGCATGGCTTGCCGCCTTGACAGAGTGTGTGACCATCAGAATGGTGCGTCCGTCCTGGTTGATCCGGGTGAACAGGTGCAGCAGCTCATCGGTGGCCTTGGAGTCCAACGCGCCGGTGGGCTCGTCCGCCAGCACCAGCTTGGGATTGGTGATGATAGCCCGGGCAACGGCGGCACGCTGCTTCTGACCGCCGGAGACCTCATAGGGGTACTTTTTCAGCAGGTCGGAAATGCCCAGCTGGGCAGCGATGGGCTTCAGCTGCTGCTGCATTTCCTTGTGGGACTTGCCTGCCAGCACCAGAGGCAGGTAGATATTGTCCTCGATGGTGAAGGTGTCCAGCAGATTGAACTCCTGAAACACGAAGCCCAGGTTATCCCGGCGGAAGGCGGCGATCTGTCCCTCCTTTACCTTGGATAACTCCTGACCGTCCAGCACCACACGGCCCTCAGTGGGCTTATCCAATGCTGCCAGAATGTTCAGCAGGGTGGTTTTGCCGGAACCGGATTCGCCCATGATGGCAACATACTCTCCGTTCTCCACGGTGAAGCTGACATTGCGCAGGGCTTCCACTTTATGCCCTCCAAAGCGGCTGGTGTATACTTTGCGGATGCCGCTGACTTCCATGATACTCATAACAAATTTCTCCTTTCATCAGATATTCCGTGGAATTTCAGGGCTATGTAGGGGCTAAAACTTGATGCTTTTGGCGCGGGAGCGCCCAAGGCTCCCTTGTGTAAAGGGAGCTGGATTTTCTCTGCATCAGCAGAGAAAAGACTGAGGGATTGACAACCCCTCCGCCCCTGCGGGGCACCTCCCCTTACACAGGGGAGGCTTTGGTGCGGTCTAAGTTTTAGTTGTTACAGCCTGCTGCGATATACGATTCCGGGGAATGTCTGAGCTTTGTCATGATTATAGCAAAAGGGGGATTTGCATCGCCATCGATTCGGCTTACAAATGCCCCCTCAAATCTAACAGTTTTGTAAGAAGTTAAATTTAATATATTTCCGCACAATTCTAGGAATATCTCACGACTTTAGAAGTAGAACAGATCCTCGAATTTTTTATCCAACGCAATGCACAACACCAACGCCAGCTTTGCTGTCGGGTTAAACTGACCGGTTTCAATGGAACTTATCGTATTGCGTGATACACCCACCATTTCTGCCAGTTGATTTTGTGATAGCTTTCGCTCTGTTCGTGCTTCCTTGAGATTGTTTTTTAATATGAGCTTATCGTCCAAATCATCACCGCCTTACAAGATTGCGGATGAAACAATAAGATTATAGATGTGGTATCCTGACGATACAGATACCAATATCGTATAGACTACTGCCATAAAAAGTTCGTGGTTACGGCGAAGTTTAATATATTTCACCCAGGAGGTTGTCATGTTTGCACTAAAATAAAGCGCCCATAACCCCCAGTTTAATCCTCCGCCGACGAGTATTTGTGTCACGACAAAAACAGCAGTCAAAACCAACTGAACTACGACAGCACTCTTGTATGCCTGCTTTAAAACTTCTTGTTCGTACACGTCCTTGTTCTTGTTTTCTGCTCTGCTTTTTTCTAAAATTTCTTCCTTGTTCATAACGAAAACCTCCGAATAGAATTGCCAAGTTTTCTTGGCACATACTCATTATATCGTTGTCAAGTACACTTGTCAATGAGTTTTGCCAAGTTTTCTTGGATTTTATGTGCCGATTAAAAGCAATATGTAAAACTATTCTACTTCAAGTTTAGTCTGTGTAAGATCAATATCAATAATCGTTCCAACATCCACGATTGAACGGGCAGTGATGGTATGTCCCAAATTATTGCAGATTCGTTTGCAGAGATACAGCCCGATGCCCGTGGCCTTCTTGTCTGCACGGCCATGGTAGCCGGTATAGCCTTTCTCGAAAATCCGGGGCAGGTCCTCCGGGGCGATGCCCATGCCCGTATCCCGGATGCACAGGATCTTGGGCGCTTCCAAAGAAATGGTGATGCTGCCGGAAGGGGTATATTTCAGGGCGTTGGACAGCACCTGTTCGATCACAAAGGACAGCCATTTTTCGTCGGTGATAACCTTCGCCTGGACAGGCTCATAGACAAGCTGGAGCCTGCGGCTGATGAATTCCCCGGCAAATTTACGGACCGCCTGCCGGACGATGGCATCCAGATCATGCTCTCGAATCACATAGTCCGTGGAGTCAGAATCCAGGCGCAGGAACATCAGCACCATCTCCACATACTGCTCAATGCGAAACAACTCGCCGGAGAGCTTCCGGGACAGCTGGGAATCCTCGTTCTGCAAGGTCAGACGCATGGAGGCGATGGGCGTCTTGATCTGGTGCGCCCAGATGGTGTAGTAGTCCACCATCTCCTCATAGCGTCTTGCGGTGTCCGTGTGGAACTGGGTCTGCTCCTCATGAAGCAGAAGGATGATCTGCTGGTAGTCTTCATCCTCCAGACCTTCGATTTCGGGGAAGTTCTCCCCAATAGCATCGGACAGGGTCTGAATGCGCTCCAGCTTTTGGTGCTTCCGAAGAACCCGGCGGAAATCAATGACAAGAAGCACAAGACCCAATACGGTACAGACTGCGGTTGGATAGAGCACGGCCTCCACGGGCAGCCGGTACAGCCAGAAGGTCAGAGTAAAAATTCCGCAAAATCCGACTGCCGCAGAAATCCCGCGCCACCGCTGCTTCAAATACAATCGTAACAGTTTCATACTTAGCCCTCAATCAGATAGCCAACTCCGAACTTCGTAACGATGAAATTGGGAAGCCCCTCGGCATCCAATTTTTTGCGCAGGCGGTTCACGTTGACGGTCAGCGTATTCTCGTCTACAAAGCTGTCCGACTCCCACAGCCGCTCCATCAGCTTTTCCCGGCTGACCACCTTGCCTTTGGATTCCATCAGAGCCAGCAGGATGCGGTACTCGTTCTTGGTCAGCTCAATTTTCTGCCCCTGGAACGTCAGCGTATTGTCTCCGGTGTTCAGCTCCGCGCCCCGGTGTTCCAGCACAGGGGCGGCAGTACCGAAATCATAGCTCCGCCGCAGGAGCGCCTGCATCTTGGCAATCAGCACACTCTGGTCGAAGGGTTTGGCAATAAAATCATCGCCGCCCATGTTCATAGCCATGACGATGTTCATATTGTCGGAAGCGGAGGAGATAAAGATAATGGGCACCTTGGATACCTTGCGGATTTCATTGCACCAGTGGTAGCCATTGTAGAACGGCAAGGTAATATCCAGCAGAACCAGGTGTGGGTCAAAGGCAGCAAATTCCTCCATCACATTCCGGAAATTATGGATGCATTCTGCATCCAGATTCCACATTCTGGCCTGGATCTGAATCGCTTCCGCGATACCCATATCATCTTCTATAATCAAAATTCTGTACATAATGATCACCATGCTTAAAAATTACTGGTTCTATTATAGCGGGATATCCGGCTGTATGCAATTAAGAATTCCTTACATTTCTGTCACATCATAATGATGCCTGCTGTTTATAAATTTGCCCTTGAAGCGTTTGCCAATACACGCTAGAATAGAAGCAAAAGTGAGGTGATCCCAATGAAGAGAATTGCAATCATTGATGACGATATTTACATCGGCAATATGCTGGAAGAATTGTTGCGGGGAAGTGGCTATGCCGTCCTTCGTGCCTACTCCGGCACAGAAGCACTCTATCTTCTTTCTCAAAACAAGCCTGACTTGGTGCTGTTGGATCTGATGCTGCCGGGGCTGTCTGGCGAGGAAGTCCTGCCGCACATTGAGAATATTCCAGTTATTGTTCTCAGTGCAAAGGTGGATGTGCAGGACAAGGTAAATCTTCTGCTGGGCGGTGCGGCGGATTATATGACCAAGCCCTTTGATACCAAGGAACTCCTTGCCCGTATTACCGTTCAGCTTCGCAAGACAGAAAAACATAGTGACGATAAATCTCTTTCCGTTGGTGATTTGGTTTTGGATATGGTGTCCCTTTCTTTGACCGTACAGGAACAGGCTGTGAAGCTGACCCGAACGGAATATGCCATTTTGAAACTGCTGATGGAGAATCCCAAACAGGTTATAACAAAGAGTGTTCTGCTTGACAGAATCAGTCTGGACACGCCCGACTGCACCGAGCGTTCATTGAAGCAGCATATCAGTAATCTGCGTAAAAAGCTGCAGGAGACATCCGGTGTGGACTATATCGAAACAGTATGGGGCATCGGCTTCAAGCTGGCAGAACAAAAATCTTGACGGAATCTTGACGTTTTTCTTGACCACTTTCTTGACCTTTTTCGTTTACACTTGGGTCATCAAAGGAGGTAACACACTATGAACTATATTTTACAAACAAACCGCCTGACAAAAAGGTATAAAAACTTTCAGGCACTGTCGGGTCTATCCATGAATGTTCCCAAAGGCTCCATCTATGGCTTTGTGGGAAAGAATGGTGCCGGTAAGACAACCCTGATCCGACTGATCTGCGGATTACAGGAGCCGACTTCCGGTAGCTTTTCCCTGTATGGCATCCGCAATGACAGCAAGGACATAACCAAAGCCCGCCGTCGTATGGGTGCTGTGGTGGAAACCCCGTCCATCTATATGGATATGACGGCGGAGGAAAATCTGAAGCAGCAGTATCTTGTGTTGGGTCTTCCGTCCTATGATGGGATTCCCGAACTGCTGAAGCTGGTGGGCTTGGATAACACCGGAAAGAAAAAAGCGAAGAACTTCTCTCTTGGCATGAAGCAGCGTCTTGGCATTGCCATTGCCTTAGCCGGTGATCCTGACTTCCTTGTTCTGGACGAGCCTGTAAACGGTCTTGACCCCCAGGGCATCGTGGAAATGCGGGAGCTGATCTTGAAGCTGAACCGGGAACGGCAAATCACCGTTCTGATTTCCAGTCACATTCTGGACGAGCTTTCCCGTCTGGCTACCCATTACGGTATCATCGACAACGGACGTATGGTAAAGGAACTGAGTGCCGAGGAACTGGACGCAGCCTGCCGTAAGTGTGTCCGCATGGAAGTGACCGACACCGCAGCTCTGGCTCGTGTTCTGGATTCCATGAATCTGGAATATAAGATCATTTCCGCAACAACCGCCGATGTATTCGCAAAAATCAATGTAACACAGCTTGCCGTTGCGTTGGCAAAGGAAAATTGTGAAGTGCTGTCCATGCAGGAGAAGGACGAAAGCCTGGAGAGCTACTATATCTCCCTGGTGGGAGGTGGCAGCAATGCGTAAACTGATTGCAGCAAACTTTTTCCGTCTTCGTAAAGATCGGTTTTCCTGGTGCGTTGTGGGCATCATTGTGGTTCTGTCTCTTGGAAACGTATTTAACAGTGCATACGAAGCTATGGCTGCCGGTGGCTATGTCATGAATCTGGACGGTTACTATTTTGGTCAAGCGCCGCTCATCGGAGCATACCTTGCATTGCTGATCAGTATGTTTCTGGGGACTGAGTTTTCCGAAGGAACCATTCGCAACAAATTATGTATCGGGTATAAGCGAGATGAGATATTCTTATCCAATTTCATTTCCTGTGTGCTTGCAACAATCGTTCTGACTGCGGTGTGGATGCTGACAAGTGCATTGCTTTTTGGAATGATTGGAACGTTAGAGATAGAGATGGAGGTATCTGAATTTATTGGCTGCATTTTTGTAGCAATGGGATTTGCTGTATCTTTTGCTGCTCTTTATACCGTGATTGGAAGTCTTTCTTCCAACAAGCCAATGACCATCATCTACACCTTTGCGGTATATATCATTCTTGCAATGGCTGCTTCCGCTTTAGATGACCGCTTGTGTGAGCCGGAAATAAATGAAATCATGACGTACGACAACTATGGTGCAGTTGTGATGCAGGAGTCTGCACCAAATCCGCTGTATCTGTCTGGCATGATCCGTACTGTATGTGAAGTGGCTCTGGAATTGCTTCCTAACGGGCAGGCACTTCTGCTGAGTGAGGTTGCCATTGAATACCCTGTTCGTGCGATTGTCATGAGTGCTGTATTTACCATCGTGACATTGCTTGTAGGCAGTATGCTGTTCCGTAGGAAAGATATTAAGTGAGGTGGCAGGTATGAGAAAACTGTTATCTGCCAACTTCTCACGGCTTTGGAAAGAGAAACTGTTCTGGCTTGTCTTTGTTTTCATGAGCATCGGCTCGGTTTGCTATAACTGGATCGGCTATAATGAGATTAACAATCCCCAGATTTATGTGGAAGATATGCTGTTCTGTATGCTTCCTGTGAGCAGCTTTGTATTTGCGCTTTTTATCAGCATGCGTCTGGGAACAGAATTTGAGGAACATACCATCCGAAACAAGCTCATTGTAGGCTACAGTCGTACACAGGTATATTTTGCTGAGTATATCGCTTGCACAGTGGCATCCATAATTCTCATGGGAATCATGTTATTGTTCTCAACATTGTTTGGCCTTTTGCTTTCACTTGAATTTCAGTCCGGTTGGCATGAATTAAGTCTTTTGCTACTTTGCTGTTTTTTGATAGCTTCGGTTTTCTCGGCTATGTTTGTAGGCATCAGCATGAATGTTGGCTCCAAGGCTGCCGCTCTTGTGGCTTCCATGATCTTCCTGTTTGCGATCATGCTTCTGGCCTCTTTCTGCATCACAGCACTGGAAGAACCTCCTATGGCTTACACAAACGTCATCATCTCGGTGGAAGATGGTGTTCAGTTTGGTGATTTGGTGGAGAATCCTGCCTATGTTGACGGCACGCAGCGGATGATTTATGAGCTGATTGCGGATATTCTGCCCACAGGACAGGCCATTCAGATGAACAATCTGGAGTTTGAACGCGCTGTCCGCTGGCCTGCCTTTTCTCTGATTATGCTGATAATTTCCACAGTTGGGGGTTTCCTCCCTTTCCGCAAACGGGATATTCGATAAGGAGTTTATATGGAACATCTGCTGTTAGTCATTATCGGAATATTGCTTCTGATTGTCTTTGTACTGCTTGCAAAGGTCTGGTTTCTGCGCAAGTCGGCACAGGAAATTCGTGATGCGTTCTGTGACCGGTTGGCAGCAGATACCAATACCCTCATTGACATTTCCACCCGTGACCCCTATATGCGAAAGCTGGCATCAGACATCAATGTGCAGCTTCGCCTGCTCCGCCAGCAGCGGCACAAATACCTGTCCGGTGACCGGGAACTGAAAGAGGCCGTGACGAACATTTCCCACGACCTGCGTACACCCCTGACTGCCATCTGTGGCTATCTGGATTTACTTGACAACGAAGATAAAAGCGAAAATACATCCCGCTATCTGTCACTGATAGGAAACCGGGTGGATGCCATGAAGCTTTTGACAGAAGAACTATTCCGCTATTCTGTCATTCTCTCCACCGAGGAAATGACAGTGGAAACCGTTCATGTAAACGGTGTTCTGGAAGAAAGTATTGCCGCATTCTATGGTGCCCTTACCAGCCGGGGTATTCAACCGGATATTCGCATTACCGAAAGCAGGATCGAGCGGCGGCTCAACCGGGAATCCCTTGGCCGGGTGTTCAGCAATATCCTCAACAATGCGCTGAAGTACAGTGACGGTGATTTATCAATCACACTCCGGGATAACGGAGAAATCATTTTCTCCAATACGGCGTTTGCCCTGAACGAGGTACAGGTGGGCAAGCTCTTTGACCGTTTCTTCACGGTGGAAGCCGCCCGGAACTCCAACGGCCTGGGTCTGGCGATTTCCAAGACGCTGGTGGAGCAGATGGGCGGCACCATTCAGGCAAAGCTGGAAGACGGGCGGTTGTATATCTTCATTCGATTTCTTGATGGGGCAGATCATCCTTGGACTACAAAATGAATAACGAAAGCTGGGACGATGCACTGTTCGTCCCGGCCCTTTCCAGAACTTGCTTCGATACTTTTATGATTTTTATGATATAGATCGTAGGCTTGCAATACACATTTGAGCGGAAAATTGGAACAATGTTTTTAGTTGACATTGATATTAATAATGAATTATAATAACAAGCACAAAGATTTTGCTGATATACACGCTGACCAGATTCCAATTATCGGTATTAACATTTACGGTGTTGTCAGTAATCTTTATCTGTTGTTTAGTTGAGATTCCGATGGCTGAACTATGAAAAGAAATATCTATGTTTTAATAAAACCAGCATCCTCCGAATGCAACATGCACTGCAAATACTGTTTTTACAGCGATGTTTCTTCTCACCGGGAGGATAAGTCCTTTGGCATCATGAAGGAAGAAACCATGGCGGCACTCATAACGAAAACGCTGACATATGCAGACGGAGGAACGATCACCTATGCGTTTCAGGGTGGGGAGCCGCTTGTTGCTGGAGAAGCATTTTTCCGTACCTTTTCTGAAATGGTGAACACCCATAATACACAGCATTCTCCGGTTTACTATAGTTTGCAGACCAACGGAACCTTGCTGACTGACAGTTTGTGCGAATACATGAAAGAGCAAAACTTCCTTATTGGCGTATCTTTGGATGGCCCACGCACCTTGCACGATGCCAACCGTATTTTTCTGAATGAAAAAGGAAGTTTTGACCGTGTCCGACAGGGCATCGCACTTCTCAGAGAGTATGACGTGTCATTTAATATTCTGGTGGTTTTGACACACCTTACGGCAGAATATATGGGCAAACTGAGGGTTTTCTTTGAAAACTACGGTCTGGATGATCTGCAGTTTATTACGTGTCTGGAACCGTTTGGAGCAGAGCCTTTCTCGACCGGATTCGCGATGAGCAACGATGACTACTTTGAAATCAACAAGATGTTGTTTGACTGGTATCTGCAGCGAAATCGGACTGGAAAGCGTTTGTCTATCCGGCATCTGGATAATATCATAAATACGATTAATGGGTATCATCCTGAAATGTGCGGGGCATTGGGCTACTGTACAGGTCAGCTGGTGGTGGAAGGAAACGGAAACTGCTATCCCTGTGATTTTTACTGTGATGATGCACATCTGTTGGGAAATATCCAAACAGATTCTCTGGAAGAAATGAGCGTTTGTTCGGTAATGCAGCAATTTATAGAAGCCTCTTATCATGTGGAAGAAAAGTGCAAGAGTTGCTCTGTGGTAAATTTGTGCAGAGGTGGATGCCGCCGCGAAAGGGACACCTTGAATAAGGGTGTCTTAGAATTGAATATTTATTGTCACGGAAGAAAAAAGTTCTTCGAATATGTATTATCGAAATTAAAGGTTTGCTGAGACCCGGCAAGCGATGTTCCTAATAAAACAAAACCTGCCGCAGCACTAATGCTGCGGCAGGTTTTGTTTGTTTTGCAAATTACAGCACATGCTGCAGGACTGTCAGGGGTGTTCTGCCAACAATGAGTTGGGTTCCGTCACTGTAACCTTCCTCACGTCCGGCCAGTTCCCGGATCAGGCACTGCCGCAGATAAGCGATACGCTGGGTATATTCCGCATCATTGATGGCATCATGACTCTCATGGGGGTCGGCCTCCAGATTGAAATAAAGCTCCCGACCCGTCTGGGAATACCAGATGTATTTATCCCGCTTCGTGACGATAAAGTGCATAGAGTCCATGCCCAGAGTGTGCTCACCATGGATGTATTCACGGTCGATGGGATGCAGCATACTTTTGCCGTCCACAGTATGTGGGACTTGCGCACCTGCCAGTTCCAGCAACGTGGGCATTACATCCCGCAGCTCCGCCAGATCACCACAGACCCTGCGGTGCTTTCCCACATAACGCTCAGGACCAGACAGGAACATGGGTACTTGAACACTGCCCTGATAGGGCTTTGCTTTCTGGAAAAGCAAATGGTCTCCAAGCATTTCGCCATGGTCGGACACAAACAGGATAACGGTGTTGTCCATCAGCTTCTGCTCCACCAGCGCAGAAATAAGTCTGCCGATCTGGTGATCCATGTGGGTAATGGCACCATAATAGCCAACACGCAGCTGACGGATGAACTCCGGATCACTGGGGCAGGATTGGGCGTGATAGCTGTGGCCATCCTGAAGCATACGCGCTTCGTCATTCCAGTCACCGCGGTATGGTTCTGCCAGCTCACGGTTTCCATACAGGTCGAAATAATACCGGGGTGCATCGATGGGCGGATGGGGGCGCACAAAGCTTGCCATCAGGAAGAAAGGCTTGCTGCGGTCCCGACGACGCAGGAAATCCAGACACTCACTGGCAACCCAGTTGGTGGGATGATACTTCTCCTCGTAGATCCACGGCCGGGCAACCCAGCTGTTGCAGTCCATACCCGTATCGACCGGGTCTGCGTCCACACCAAGTTCCTGCTTCAGCCACCAGTAGTAATCATCTGCCACTCTCTGATCTTCATAGCTAGGCGTATCAGGTGCCCGGTATGCATGAAGGTATCCGTCGTGGAGGCAGACATTGTGGAAGCCCAGATTGTTGCGCAGAGGATGTACATGCATTTTGCCGACACATTGGGTATAGTAACCGGCTTTGCTTAACTCCCCTGCGAGTGTGTGCTCATAGTTCCAAGGAACAAGATCCTCATAACCGACACGGCCGGTTTTTTTCTGACCCATGCCGGTATACAGGGTTGCACGGGCAGGAACACAGGTGGGACAGGCGGAATAGGCATTGGGATAGCGAACACCTTCCGCTGCCAGAGAATCCAGAAAAGGTGTTTTTACATCCGGATGGCCGGCGATACCAAGGCAGTCACCACGCATCTGGTCTGCCATGAGCAAGATAATATTAGGCCGTTTGTCCATAACGGGAGCCTCCCTTTATGTTTAAAAATCACAAATTAGAAAAGGCGTACCGCAAGCAGCGGTACGCCTTCTTTGCGTCCTTAGAGGCTGTACCAGCGAATTTCGTTGGCATCCAGATGCAGTTCAAAACTGCCGCTATCGGTGTACACAACGGTATCCTGAGGCACATAGGTGTTGTTTACGACGCAGTACTTGGAGTTCGCAACGAAGGCATGGACTTCCACATTGTAGTTGGTGGAGAACCATTTGTGCAGGATATTCTCACCGTGGGAAGCCCAGAGAATTGCACGGTACAGCACGCGGCTGTTCTCGAAAGAGTAAGGCAGGCCGGAGATGTAGACGCTGCGGCCATTGCCGAAGCTGTTTACGGCCATCTGGACTTCCTTGTCACGCTGAACCAGAATTTCGGTGCCCTCGTAAGCGTAGATGCTCTTCTTGCCCTCGCCGAAATCCACCTCACCAGAAATATCTTCCAAAATGAAGTGGTCACCGTTTGCCTCCCAGTTATACTTATCGTAGTTCAGGGTAAAGCCGGTTTCCTTCTCAACGCCCAGCAGCGTCGCCAGCTGCAAATAATGCCCCTGATACTGGTGACCGGAGGGTTCGCCGACACCGATAAAGCCGCCGCCATTATGAACGAACTTACGAACTGCTGCGGAGATAGCGGGATCTTCCCACTCTGCACCGCCGGTGTGGGCAGTGTCACCGTCACCGACGTTGATGATGACATCAATGGAATCAAGGATAGTGGGGTTGCTGCGGATATCGTCAAAGGAGATAAATTTCACATCAAAGGGCGCGCCGGACAGAGCTTCGATGATGCCTGCATAGGAGTAGTTCTGCTTCTGGTACAGAGCATGGTGAACCATATGTGCGCCCCATGCGCGCATCTTGCCCCAGCTGTTCAGCACAGCAACGTTCTTGACGCAGTAGGGGGTAGTACCCTTGATGTTTTCGTACAGCTCACGGAACTCGTTGCAGACGCTTTCAACATAGTCGATGAACTCAGGGAAATCCAGTGCCAGCTTCAGGTAGCCGCCGTAACCGATGCGGTCTATGGGCTTGCGCAGAATGGCGCGGCGTGCAGTAACCCAGTTTTCCTTGGCTTCCTTCACGGGGTCGCCGCCCTCGTGGAAGGTGTCGGGGAAGAAGTAGGGCAGGAAACGGCCCTCGGTATACTTGACACCGGGAATGTCGGAGATCAGCCGGAGAGTGGAACCATTGCCCACAGAGCCGACCACGGCATCCAAGCCGGTGGTCTTAAACTCTTCCATAAAGGGTTCAGTGCCGATCCAGTGGTCGCCCAGGAACATCATGGCTTCCTTACCCAGTTCGTGGGTCAGGTCGACCATTTCCCTGACCAGAGCGCAAACTTCTCTTCTCTGGAAAGCCTGAAAGTCCTTAAACTCCTTGGAAGGAACACGGTACTGGTTGTTGTAGTAACCCTGATCCACAATGAATTCAGGACGGAACTTGTAGCCCACTTCCTTCTCGAACTGCTCCAGGATGTAGGGGGACACGGAGGCGGAATAGCCATACCAGTCCACATACTTTTCGCGCTTCAATTCGTCGAACATCAGGGTGAACTGATGGAAGAAGGTGGTATAACGGATGACGTTGACATAGGGATGGTCGGCCACAAATTTACGCAAGCGTTCCATGGTGAACTTGCGGGTCTTGGGCTGACGGACATCGAAAGTAATCTGATGCTCAAAGTTCTGCCAGTTATTGGTGACCGCATTGTACATGTGCACGGGGTCCCAGATCAGGTAGGCCAGAAATGCAACAGTGTATTCGTGGAAAGCATTGGGATTTGCAATGACCACGCAGCCGGTTTCAGCATTGTAGTCCCAGGCATCAACAGAAACAACCTCACCGGTGGTACGGTCCATAACTTCCCACCAACGCTTGATGTCGTCGCGGGTATTAACTTCCATCAATTCAGGGGAAATGCCTTTGATCAGAGGAATTTCCAGTGCACCACCAGTGGCAGTATGGAAACCGGTCATGATGTAGCACTGCTGTACTTCATCGGGATTGGCCTTTGCCCATGCGTTGTCCTTACGGGTGGTGTAGTAGGTGGAGTAGATCTTGGCATCCTGATTTCGGAGCTCAGCGGGGAAATCGGTGCCGTCACAGTCGCGGATGGCATCGGCACCCCAGCGCTTCATGATTTCCAAAGTCTCGGGGACCACATCCAGATCGGTGGGAATTGTTACACGACCTGTTTTTCTTGCGTCATTCATATGAGAGTTCTCCTTGAGGGATAGAATGGGATTGATTTTTAGCAGACAAACCTTCCCCCCAGTAAAGGAGGGAAGGTATGTGTTACGTACTGATGGTTAGCCCTTGACACCGCCGCCGGTGACACCTGCAATGATCTTCTCGGACATGAAGATGTACAGCAGGAAGGTGGGCAGGAAAACGATAATAACGGCTGCAAACATTGCACCATACAGGCCGGAATACTTCATCGCATTGACGATCTGCAGCAGACCGACACCAACAGGAGTCATAGTATCGGAGGTTGTGAAGATCAGAGCCATGAAGAACTCGTTCCACACCGACAGGAAGTTGAAAATGGTGACGGTAATGACCGCAGGCTGAACCAGAGGCAGCATGATCTTCCAGAAGGTGCCGGTGGGGCTACAGCCGTCAATGTAGGCTGCTTCCTCATAGGATTTGGACAATGTTGCGAAGAAGTCCAGCATGTAGATGGTCGTGTAGGGCACCTGCAGCATGATGTACAGGGCAATCAGCAGGATACGACCCTTGATGCCCCACTGGACAGCCAGAGAATACAGAGGCATGATGATCATAATGGAGGGCACGCTCATTGCGATGACCAGCGCAACGCGCAGAGCCTTGCTGCCCACAAACTGCCAGCGGGAGAGCACATAGGCTGCGGGTGCAGAAATCACCAGAACACCCACGGCAGAAATGGTTGCGTACAGCAGGGAGTTGCCGAAGAACACAGAAACATTCTGGTTGTTCCATGCGGTAACATAGTTTTCCCAATGCAGGCCAGTCTTGAATTCCAGAACGGTACCGGTGAAAATCTCACGGGAAGTGGACAAACTGGCACCCAGAATCCAGAACAGTATGACTGCAGTAAATGCGACCCACGCACAGACGATCAGATAACCGGGAAGCAGCCTTGCTTCTTTCTTCCAGTTGATTCTTTCATGATACTTAGCCATAATAGTCCTCCTCCCTTAATATTCCAGATCGGTATCTTTCAAAAGCTTATTCATAACGATATAGATGGCAATGATGATCAGAGTCAGCACCACGCCAACCGCAGCACCGGCACCTGCATCACGATCCACAACACCGGTACCGCCAAAGACAGTATCATACAGATACACAACGGGCACGATGGTGGAGCCTTCGGTATTGATGGAAGAGAACATCTTTGTCCACAGGAAGAAGGTGGTGGTGTTGATGCTCCAGAAAGTGATGGAGGTGCGGATAATACCCTTCATCAGAGGCAAGGTTATTTGAGAGAACTGGTTGACCTTGTTGGCACCGTCCAGAGTGGCAGCTTCGTACAGATCCTTGGGGATGCCGTCGATGCCGCTGATAAAAATCAGCATGTAATAGCCGACAGAGCCAAAGATGAAAGCACCCAGCATGGCCCAGAACTTCAGGTCAGAGCCGAGCCACTTAACCTTTTCGCCGCCAAACAGCTGCACAATTTCATTGAGCAGACCGTAGTCGAAGTGGAACACATACTGGATCCACATGGTAGCCAGAGCCACGGCGCTGATGATGTTGGGCATGTAGATGGCAGCCTTGAAGAACTTGGCGCCCCGGATTCCGCTGGTCAGGATAACTGCCATCAGCATGGACAGGGACAGGGTAACAATACCGCCTGCCAACCAGATGCGCACCATATTTACAAGAGCCTGACGGAAGCCGGTACTGTTAAATATCTTTACGTAGTTTTGCAGTCCGTGGAAGCTCCAGGTATCCGTAGAGGCCGTCAGGCTTTCCACCCGGAAGAAGCTCATGATAACTGTTCGGGTAACCGGGTAAACAAACATGAACAGCAGGCACAGGACAGCAGGCATGATGAACAGGAAAATCATTAGCTTGTTCTTTTTCATTCTGAAATCACCTCATTGATAAAATGGGTTTGACAGGACAAGGGCCTTCCTCCGAAAGCCTGGGCGGAGAAACGCCCCTGCCCTGTTTTTGAAAAGGCGGCACCGCGTGGGTGCCGCCTGCGGGAGCAAAAATTACTTCAGTGCGTCCATTGCTGCGCACCATGCAGCGCCGTCAGCGAACTTGCCCTCAAAAATCTGAGTGGACAGATCTTTGTAGCCCTGATTGCGGTCAGCATGGATGTTGCCACACCAGCTCATGGGCTTGACAGTGTTCTGCAGAGCGGCCACGGAGCCAGCCAGAGTAGCCTCGGTCAGAGCAACGTCAGCGGGGATCTGCTTGCAGTTGTCGACCAGCTTCTGGCCGTAAGTGCCGGTAACAACGTACAGGATGAAGTCGAAAGCAGCCTGTGCATTCTCGGAGTACTTGGTGATAGCCATGGAGTTTGCACCAGCGTAGGAAGAGGTGTCAGCGCAGTTCTCGGGAGTGGGGAAAGCCATGAAGCCCCAATTGATCTCAACGCCCATAGCATTGTTGACCTCGGCGCAAACGTAGTCAGCGCAGACGATCATGGCAGCGGTGCCCAGACCGATCTTGTTCTGGCTGTTGGGATACTGGTCGGGAGCGCCTTCTGCCAGGTAACCGGCGTTAACGAAGTCGATGATCTCCTGAGCGGCAGCAACAGCGTTAGCATCGGCAGCCCAGCCGCCGTTGGCAGACAGTTCCTTGATCTTGTCCTCGCCCAGGTGGCGAACCAGGTGATGGTAAACGTTGAAGTCAGCATAAGCGGAGTCCAGAGCAAGAGGAGCGATGCCGGCAGCCTTCAGCTTCTCGCAAGCAGCCAGGAACTCAGTCCAGGTAGCGGGAACGGTGTCAATGCCAGCGGCAGCAAAAGCATCCTTGTCGTAGAAGATGCCGCCGATGTTGGGCTGCTCCACGATGGAGTTCAGGAAACCTGCCCACTCGATAGCCTGATCGTTGAAGCAAGCATAGCCGATCTTGTCGTAGCCGGCAGCAGCTGCCATGTCAGTCAGGTCATAGGTGTAGGGAGCGTAAACCTGACCAATACGGGTGTAGTCGTCGTCAAACACGTCGAACTTCTCGCCAGCTTCCAGAGCAGCGGACAGCAGGGTCTTGATATCGCGGCCCTTCCACTCGATGTTGACCTTAGCGCCGGTCTCAGCCTCATAAGCCTTGGCGGCCTCTTCGATAACCAGAGCCTGGGGCTCACCTGCGGACCACATGGACCAATAGGTGATTTCAACGCCTTCGTACTTCTTGGGTTCTGCGACGTTGCCTTCGGTAGCAACAGAAGCATCGGTCTTGGGTGCATTGGTAGGAGCGGGCTCGGAAGCGCCGCAAGCAGCCAGAGACATAACCATGACCAGTGCCAGCAGAAGTGCAATGATCTTCTTCATTTGTTATTCCTCCATAATCATTAATTGTTCTGTGTTGGGAACTCTCCCCATCCACGATATTAAGCATAATGCGTTTCTTCTTGGTTTTCAATCAAAATATTGGCTATTACTTTATATATATTGCTTCGCGCTTGAAATTTGACGTTTTGCACCAAAATAAAATCTACGTTTTGTGCATTTCTACATGCCTCAATTTTGTGCTATACGCTCAAAATATTACTAGCTATTTTATATTTTCCTATTGCTTTTGATCATTAACCAATATAATATATAAATACAGCAATATATATAAATTATAGCCATGCGGGATAATCCCGCGTGACTGTCCGTGCCGGAAAGGATTGATTTTATGGAATTTGTTTCCAACAACCAAAGATTGCAAAATGCGCTTCAATTGCTGCGCGCCCATGCGCCGCTGTATGGTAAGTTTTCTGAGTTTTCTATCATCTGGCTTCCCGGTGATGCCAACAGCATCCGCTGGGTGCGGGAGGATAAGTGTCTGACCCTCCGGGCTGATTCCATCAGCGATGCCCTGTGCCTTTTGGGCAGAGCCTTGACCATGCCGGAGGTAAAGGAGGAATCTCTGACACCCCGCTTCGCCCGGCTGGCAGCGATGATCGATCTTTCCCGCAACAGTGTCTATACGCTGAAAACTATGAAGCGGTTTCTGTGCCAACTGGCATTGATGGGCTTCAACACCGCCTACCTCTATATGGAGGATACCTACGAGCTGCCGGGGTACCCTTACTTCGGTTACCGTCGAGGACGGTATAGCGTTGCGGAGCAGAAAGAACTGGACGATTTTGCCGATGCCTTGGGCATTGAACTGGTGCCCTGTATCCAGACACTGGCACACCTGCGCACGGCCATCCGCTGGAAGTACATGGAACCTATGCGCGATACAGTGGACAACCTGATGGTCGGACAGGACGGCACCAACGCTCTGGTGGAAGCCATGATCGCCCACTTCAGTAAAACCTTCCGCAGCCGCCGCATTCACCTGGGCATGGATGAGGCCGTTAGCTTAGGCACCGGTCGGTACCTGCGCCATCAGGGTTACCGCTCTCACCGGGAAATCATTATGGAGCACCTGCAAACCACCTGCAGCCTGTGCAAGAAATATGGTCTGGAACCGATGATCTGGGATGATATGCTTTTCAGGGATCATACACCGCTGATGAATTACTACTGCGACAGCGATCCCATTACGCCGGAGCTGAAGGCTCAGTTTCCGGATAATTTGTCATTCGTGTACTGGGATTATTACCACGATACCCGGAAGGAATATGAGCGGCAGCTGGCACGCAGAGGCTGTGTGAAGACCCTCTTTGCAGGCGGTATGTGGAAGTGGGGCGGCTGGGTTCCCAACTTCACAAAGAGCTTCCATGACAGCATTTGTGCCGTGGATGCCTGCTGTGCCTACGGTGTGCAGGAGATCATCGTGACGCTGTGGGGCGATGACGGCGATGAAACGCCTTTGTTTTCCGTGCTGCCGGGTCTGGCACTCTTTGGGCTGCTGCGATTTGGATATGCCGCGCCCGGTCAGACCGATGCAATGTGCCGCCTTCTGTCAGATACTCCCCTTGCCGTTTATGAAGCGATGGAGCACTTAGACCTGATTCCGGATCTTCCGGAAAAGAATCTGGAAGCCCTGATTCCCCATAAGCTGCTGCTCTACGGAGATATAGCCAGCGAGTTGTTCATGGGATCAATTACCGACGATCCCCAACGGCTTGCCCGGTATTATCGGGAGCTTTCCGATCAATATGCCGCCATGTGGAAGCATATCCAGGACGACCATCTGCAGAATATTCTGAAAATGTACCAGCATCTATCCTGTGCCCTGAGCGCCCGCTGCGATGCGGCTGTGGCGCTGCACGAAGGATACAGAAAGAAAGATTCGTCCGCTATAGATGATGCTGTATATAAACTGATGACCTTTGCCGGGCATGTGAAACAGCTCCACTGCGCAGCTGTGCTGGTCTGGTCCCGGGAATGCAAGGGTCAGGGCATGGAGATTATTGACCTGCGGCTGGGCGGCGTACAAGCCCGGTGTCAGGCACTGGCTCAGCGGTTGAAGCTTTATCAGGAAGGCGTTCTCGACACGCTGACAGAATTGGACGAACCGGAGCTTCCTTATCAGGGCATCCAGTCCGAAGACGGCCATACCCCCGGACGGGAATCCTATGGTGAAATTGTTACTGCAAACACGTTGTGCCATCAGTTCAGCATTTGAGTAAAACATACTGATCGTGTAAAGGATGTACTGTTATGAGCCATATCCATTATGCCTTCAACATGGTGAAGGAAAAACAGTCTCAGGAGCAGATGAAGCTTCGCAATGTCGCCTCTGCAAAATATGGTGGTGACTGGCATTCTATCCCTCATGCGCACAGCTATACAGAGCTGTTCTACATCACCGGCGGCGATGGACAGTTCCTGATTGACGATGAAAGGTTCCCTGTCCGGGCGCATCAGATGGTGATTGTAAATCCCAATATTATGCACACGGAGCTCAGCTATGAAGCGCACCCTCTAGAATATATTGTACTTGGTATTGAAGGATTGGAGGTCTCAATTCCGGGAACCAATGAAGGGCGTTACTGTATTTATACGTTTTCCGCCGCAAACAAGGTGCTCAACTGTATGCAGGGTATTCTCCGGGAAATGCAGGATTGCGAATTGGAGCATCAGATGGTCTGCCGGGCATATATGGATATCCTTGTGGTGCAGCTCATGCGCAACACCAGCACTTCTATGACTCAGGTGTCCGATAGTTCTCCTACCAATCGCCAGTGTGCAATGGTCCGGCGTTATATCGACAATCACTATAAGGAACAGCTGACATTGGATCTGCTCGCTGCGGAAGCAAAAGTAAATAAATATTACCTTGCACATGCCTACAAACAAGCCTACGGCATTTCTCCAATCAATTACATGATTTCCCGCAGAATACAGTCAGGAAAACGCTTGCTTCTGGAGACGGATTTGTCTCTTTCTCAGATCTCAGGCATTCTGGGTTTTTCCTCTGCCAGCTATTTTTCCCAGAGTTTCCGTAAAGCAGAGGGAATCAGCCCGGTGGAATACCGGAAGGCAAATGTACAGAAGTAACCCAATCATAAAAACGCCCTCCACTTCAAGATGGAGGGCGTTTTCTACAACAATCTTATCGATCGATCACAATGCTTGCAGCGCCATAGATGCCTGCATCGTTACCCAGTTCTGCCAGAGCGAACTTGATGCCGCGGATACCGGGCCATGCGTATTTTACAAAGTATGCCTGAACGCGGTCAATCAGGAACTGTCCTGCCTTGGAAACGCCGCCACCAATGATGAAGATTTCGGGATCAATAACAGCTGCAGTAGCTGCAAGGGAATATCCCAGATAGTCGCAGAATTTATCAAAGATCTGATCTGCAACCTTGTCACCGGCTTTTGCTGCATCCACAACATCCTTCGCAGTCACAGTTTCAAGCTCACGCAGGCTTGTGGCCACATCACCTTCAGTCAATGCCTTTTTTGCCATACGTACCAGGCCGGTCGCAGAAGCAAACTGCTCCACACAGCCTACTGCGCCACAACCACATGCCTGTTCAATTTCATCATCCACATGAATATGACCGACTTCGCCAGCAGCGCCTCTGGTGCCGGTGATAATCTGGCCATTGACGATAATTGCGCCACCAACGCCGGTTCCAATAGGAACAACGACCACATTCTTATAGCCTTTTGCTCCGCCTCTCCACATTTCTCCGAGACCGGCAACATTGACGTCGTTACCGCCTTTGGAGGGGAAACCTGTCAGCTCCGTCAATTCCTTTGCAACCGGTTTGTTCACCCAGTCAAGGTTTGCAGGACACACTGCAACACCATCATCCGTCACAGGGCCAGGCGTGCCAAAGCCAACACCTGTTACGTCCTCTTTGTTAATACCCTTTTCTTCCATCTTTTCCGCAATGGCAGCCGCAATATCCGGAAGGATATGAGAAGATTCATCCTCCCTGCGAGTTGGAATCTGCCATTTATCAAGAAGTTCACCCTCTGTGGTAAACAGGCCCAATTTTACAAAAGTTCCGCCGATGTCAACACCAAAGCAATATTTCATAAATACTCACCTTCCAGATTCGTTGAATTACTCCTGTCCGTCATGCCCGATGGGACGCGCAGTAGATCAGGAAACTTTGGTTTGTGAAGAACCACTTTCATTGTAGCAAAGGCATTCATTGAAGTCAAAATATATTTTCCACAGCAACTCGAAATAAGTCCTCGACGCACAAAATGAACTGGTTTTATAGCGGGCATCAAGATTGGCATTCGTCTTGCAGAAGAGGTTGCAACAGAGTAAGACAGCAGAAGAATGATTTTAAAAAAACTGGGCAGCTGTAGGTTTGTCAATGATGTGTTACACATTCGGGAAAGAAAAAAGAATATGTTTCGGTGACTTCCAGTTGAGTGGTCTCATGGGGAAGTTGTTATATTGACGTTGTCTAACAGCCAGCTGCTTTTCGAAATCAGCAAAGGA
>JAFYLN010000054.1 GCA_017537045.1 Oscillospiraceae bacterium
ATTGATGGGGGTCTTCACGCCGTATTTTCTGCCCTCGCGGCAGACGACGCCGTTGATGGCTTCGATCTCGCAGGCCTTGCCGTGCTTCAGATCCTGGAGCATGGAGGGCTCGATGTCCCGGTGCTTCTTCATGGCGATGGGGATGAGCATGGTGGCGATGGCGCGCTTGATGGGGTTCTTGTAGTAGAACAGGGCGGTGATGTTCTTACCCTGGACGGGGGCGAACTCCACACCGGCGGCGTGGCCCACGTCGATGCACTCCTTCATACAGCGGATGGCCACCTTCCGGGCGTCGGCGTTCTCGGACACGCTGCCAAAGGTGCCACCCACCACGGTACCGAGACCGGAGAAAGTAGCGTTGATCAGCAGTTTGGACCACCGGGCACCCAGCAGGTTGGACTCCTCGTGAACGGGGCACATCAGCTCCAGCAGGCTGCGGACCTTCGCAAACTGAGCGTCGCTGATGCCCTCCATCTTGCCCATGTGGAAAGACAGGCTGTCGGGATCGCTGGTCAGGATGCACTCGCCGGGACCGGCCAGGGTCGCGCCCCACTCCACGGTGCAGCCCATGGTGTGGCCGCTGCCCACGATCTCGGCAATGCTAGGCTCAGGCAGACCGTTCTGCAGGGTCACGATGACGCCCTTCTCGGACAGAAAGTCCTTCAGCATGGCCACTACCTGCTCGTTCTGCAGCTGCTTGGTCATCAGCAGGACGATGTCGTACTTGCCCTCCATCTGATCAGGGGTGATGGCCTTCACGGGGACGGTCATCTCCACGGTGCCCGTGATGTGGGCGCCCTTCTCGTTCAGCACCTGAACATGAGCCTGATTGCGGTTGACCAGAACGATGTCCCCGCCGTTCTTCGTGATATAAGCACCCAGGACCGTGCCCAGAGAACCTGCGCCGTAAATTGCACATCTTGCCATGGTGTATCGCTCCTTTGGAGTTTTTCTTTCATTATATCTGGGGCGGCAGGAAATAGCAATGATGACTTGGTGCGGTCTGCTGTGTCGTTGGGGTATACCCTAGTGACACAACGGAAACAGGCTCTTTTTCATGTCATTTAAGTTATATTTCGTATTTTGCAATATTTCAAAATTCACAGATAGTTTACTGAAAGAAAACCTGCCATTTGGTATAATAATGGCAGATTACGAAAGGGGTGTTGTCCCATGAGAGTAGGCTATGTCCGCTGCTCCACCGCCGAGCAAAACGAGGCCCGACAGCTGAAGATGATGGAGGAACAGAAGGTCGAAAAGATCTTCATCGACAAAGCCGGCGGCAAGAATGTCGACCGTAAGGACTTCAAGGCCATGATGGCCTTCGTCCGCGCCGGTGATACGGTGATCGTGGAGAGCATCTCCCGCATTGCCAGAAACACCAGGGATCTGCTGACCATCATTTCCAGTCTGACCGAGAAAGGCGTGGAGTTCGTCAGTCTGAAGGAAAGCATCGATACCACCACGCCCCACGGCCGGTTCATGCTCACCGTCTTCGGCGCCCTGGCCGAGCTGGAACGCGAAAGCATCCTGGAACGCCAGCGTGAGGGTATCGAGATTGCCAAGACTGAAGGTAAGTATAAAGGCCGTAAGCCTGTGGCGGTCGATGAAGCAAAGTTTCGCGCGGTCTGCGCCAGATGGCGAGCCGGTGAGATTACAGCAAAAGCGGCGATGCAGGAAGTTGGGTTGAAGCCAAATACATTTTATCGCAGAGCAAAAGAAATGAACCTGTAATACACTATATCGATCTATAAAGGAGTGAAATAATCAATGAATTGTAACTGTGCCATTTGCCAGAACAATCTGCCGTTCACCATGCCGGATGAAATCATTAGTGCCGCAAGGCAGGGCAATCTGGTTTTATTCTGTGGTGCTGGTATTAGTACAGAAAAAAAGGGTGTAATGCCCTACTCATTCTATACGTCAATTCGCGAAGAGCTTGGTGAAGAAGATACAAACATTTCCTTCAGTGAGCTCATGCAAATATACTGCAACCAGCCAAATGGCAGGAAGAAAATGTTGCGAAAGATTAAAGATAGATTTGACTACATTCACTCTTTTCCTGAACTAGAGAATAACGCTACTGACTTTCATAACGAATTAGCAGAGTTATTTTTTATAAAGACAATAATCACAACCAATTGGGATACGTATTTCGAAGATTGTTGTGCAGCAACACCGATTACGATTCCAGAAGATTTTGCGTTTTGGGATACCGAAGATCGTTACGTTTTAAAAATACATGGCTCCATTAATAATTTAAGTACGATTGTCGCTACTAAAGATGATTACGGCAAGTGTTTCTCCCGACTGCAAAACGGCATTATCGGTGCCACCCTGAAAACAATACTAGCAACAAAAACTGTTGTGTTCATTGGTTTTTCTTTTGGTGACGAGGATTTTTCTCAAATTCTGGAATACTTGAGAAATGAAATGAATGAGATATACCCTCATATTTATATTGTCACAATCGATGCAACCCTTGATAAAAAGTTAGGATATAATAATTCAACATGCATCGTTACAGACGGTACATATTTCCTTCACCAGCTCAAACTAATCTTCAAAGAGAATGGGTGGATTACAAACTGCGAAAACCGTCCGATCATCCAAGAGCTACTCTATAGTCTTAAAGATATTCATTCTGATGTAGGCAAAATAGATCTCAACAAATACCCTAACGTTATCTACACCTTGGCTTATCAGGATGGCGTGATTCATGCTCTTGATAGATTTCTGCATATGTATAGCTCTGGTACCTATAACATTCCAGGACGTATTCCTTGCTCTGCTAGAGCTTATGAGAAACTATCAAATGATGCTCACGAAGCTGGTGACTACTGGAATATGGCGTATTACGAAGGATATACCAACGGATTAGTATTAATTGAAGCAACAGAGGACGACTTTGAAGCTGCAAAGGATTTCCCTTTGTTTTTTATCCCTTATGTTGAGCAGGATATTGATAGCTTTGATACTTTCATGATTGAACTTGAAAAATCATGCAATAAAGACAATGAGTATTCGTCCTATGCGCAAAAAATAGCTAGTCGGTATGGTGCTCCTGATATAGTTGTTCATCATCTACCATACTGATCTTATTCCTCTTTCGTAAGTACATTGCCGGCTCAAGGATGGATATACTCTGTCGCCCGCAGGTAAACCCCCAATCCATGAAGCTTAGAATGGCCTGCTTTCCATAGCATAAAAGATATTGATTCTTAGATAGCATTTTTCGTTACAGTACGCTATACTGATGCTAAAGGAGGTGGCGCGGCATGGCATACAGTGAGCTCATCAAAAACTTTGACCGGATTCGAGATTACATGCGGCAGTTCTATGTCTATGGCTTCAAGAGCCGGAATGAGTATGATAAGAAGAGTGCCCGGAGCTATGACAATGAGCGCCGCCGAATTGAGAGCTGGCTGGGGGATTTCATGAGCTTCCGTCAGACAGTAGATGGAAAGAATGTCTTCCTGTCCGTAGACAGCCGATCCATTCCCAGAAATCCTCTATACAGCGCATTCAAAGCTAAAAGCTTCACCCCCGGTGATGTGACTTTCCACTTCTATATCCTGGATCTGCTTCAGGATGGCCGCGCCTGCAATGCCCAGGAGATCGTGGATTTGTTCTCCGAAAAGTATCTGTGTCACTTCGACACGGACTGGGAACCTGACATTTCCACCGTTCGGAAAAAGCTGAAGGAATATGTATCCCTGGGTCTCTTGAAGAGCGAAAAGCATGGACGGGAACTGGTTTTCAGTCGGAATGACAGTACCATCGAACTGAGTACATGGGCTGATACACTGGCATTCTTCGCTGAAGCTAACCCTCTGGGTGTAGTGGGCTCTTTCCTGCTGGAAAAGCTGGAAACTGTACCGGACTATTTTCAGTTCAAGCACCACTATATCCTGCACACGCTGGACAGCCAGCTGCTTCTCCAGCTTTTGACTGCTATTGGCGAACATCGCCGAATTAATTTGACCAATGCCAGTGTCCGCAGTACTGCCGGAAAAGTAGTTCACACAGTCTATCCTTTGAAGATTTTTGTCAGCACCCAGGGTGGCAGGCAGTACCTGCTGTGCTATCATTTCCGATTTCATAAGCTGATGTTCTTCCGGATAGATTACATATACGCCGTGGAACCACTGGACCCAGAACCCAATCACGAACGGTACGCAGGCTATTTCGAGAAATTCCAGTCCCACCTCTGGGGTACCTCCGGAGGTACAGGCTTCAATGTAGATCATCTGGAAATGACCGTTACCTATGGCCCTGGCGAAGAGTTCATACCCAAGCGGCTGGAGCGTGAGAAACGAAACGGCACTGTTGAAATCCTGGATGATCGCACTTGCCGTTACAGCACCGATGTATACGATGCTTCGGAGCTGATTCCCTGGCTTCGTACCTTTATCGGTAGAATCGTAAAACTGGAATGCTCCGACAGTACTGTTGTGGAGCGCTTCTGGTCGGATTTAGAAAAGATGTCCGCCCTGTACGGAGGTGATAGATAATGCTGTTCAGCGAGGTATACGGTATTTATTTTGAGGTACTCTCCGAAATCCTGGAGAAAGCCGTAGACGGCGAACTGACCAGCGACGCCATGTATGCCGTCATTCGGGAAAAGGGCTTTGAAGAGAGCGTCCTCACCATTCCTCAGAACCTGACCAATCAGGTCTGGCCATTGCTGAATTCTAATTTCACCACACCGCTGGAACATAAGCCCTCCCAGCCCATAACCACGCTGCAAAAGCGCTGGATGAAGGCGCTGCTGCAGGATCCCCGTATCCAGCTCTTCGCACCTACTGCAGATGGGTTGGAGGATGTAGACCCGCTGTACCCTGCGGATGCGCTCATTTACTTTGACCGTTACAATGACGGCGACCCCTTTGAAGATGAACAGTACATCCGGAATTTCCAGACGATCTTGACAGCCCTGCGGGAAAAACGATGGCTGCGACTGCGGTTTCTGGGGCGGAACAATATCCCCCATACCTGGAACTGTATTCCTTACAAGCTCGAATACTCGCCGAAAGATGATAAATTCCGACTGATCACCGCAAACAACCGGGTCCCCCTGATCGTCAATCTTGCCCGAATCACCGAATGCGATTTGATGGAGCCGGTCAACAGCGAAGACTTTCGTCCCAAGGCCATGCGCAAGCAGACGCTGGTGCTGGAACTGATCGATGAACGAAACGCACTGGAACGTTGTATGCTCCATTTCTCCCATCTGGAAAAGGAAACCGAGCGAATCGATGACAGGCATTATCGTCTGACCCTGCACTACGAAAAGGACGATGAAACGGAGCTTCTGATCCGTGTGCTGTCCTTCGGTCATGTGCTGAAGGTCATTTCCCCGGACCAGTTCAAAGAAAAACTGAAAAACAGAATCACAAAACAGATGCAGTTGCGGACTCAGAAATGAGTTCGCAACTTTTTTTCCACGATTTTCCTCGTACTCACTGATACTATA
>JAFYLN010000055.1 GCA_017537045.1 Oscillospiraceae bacterium
ATTGTCCACCATGATCACTGTGCCGTCGTTTTTCGTAATGCGGTAGACGACGTTGGGGGCGGTGGTGATCAGATCGAGGTTATACTCGCGCTCCAGACGTTCCTGAATGATCTCCATGTGGAGCAGTCCAAGGAAGCCGCAGCGGAAACCGAAGCCCAGGGCGATGGAGCTTTCCGGCTCGTAGACGAAGGAAGCATCGTTGAGCTTCAGCTTTTCCAGGGCATCGCGCATGTCCTGATACTTGGCGCCGTCAGCGGGGTACACACCGGAGTAGACCATGGGCTGAACGGGACGGTAACCGGGCAGAGGTTCGGAGGCCGGATTCTCAATTCCGGTGATGGTGTCGCCCACCTGGGTATCGGCCACGGTCTTGATGGAAGCGGTGATGTAGCCCACTTCGCCGGCTCCCAAGGCATCCACGGGAATCAGACCCTTGGGATTCATGATGCCCACTTCCACCACTTTGTAGGCAGCGCCGGTGGCCATCATTTTGATGTCCATACCGGGTCTGACCGTACCCTGCTTGATGCGTGTGTAGACGATAACGCCGCGGTAGCTGTCATACTGGCTGTCGAAAATCAGCGCCTGCAGGGGGGCTTCCCGGTCGCCGGTGGGGGCGGGGATGCCCTGCACGATCATTTCCAGCACGGCGCGGATGTTGATGCCGTTCTTGGCGGAAATTTCAGGCGCATCCTCGGCGGGAATGCAGATGATGTCCTCAATTTCTGCCTTGACCTCCGCAGGGCGGGCAGAGGGCAGGTCAATCTTGTTGATCACGGGCAGCACTTCCAGACCTGCATCGGTGGCAAGGAAAGTGTTGGCCAGGGTCTGGGCTTCCACACCCTGAGAGGCATCCACCACCAGCACCGCGCCTTCGCAGGCGGCAAGGGAGCGGGAGACTTCGTAGTTGAAGTCCACATGGCCGGGAGTATCGATGAGGTTCAAGGCGTAGATTTCGCCGTCATCAGCCGTGTAGTTCAGTGTGGCGGCTGTCGCCTTGATGGTGATGCCGCGCTCGCGCTCCAAGTCCATGGAGTCGAGTATCTGAGATTCCATCTCCCGCTTCTCCACAGCCTTGCACTCTTCCAGCAGGCGGTCTGCCAGGGTGGACTTGCCGTGGTCAATGTGAGCAATGATGGAGAAGTTTCTGATTTTGGAAAGGTCGGTCATATTCATTACACCTCAGTAAGGAAATGTACTTGCCTCCCTCTTTGAGGGAGGTGGCCGAGCGTAAGCGAGGTCGGAGGGAGTGTCCTATCTTAAGAAGTACACTCCCCAGTCACCTTCGGTGACAGCCCCCTCAGAGAGGGGGCCAAGTTTTACAACAGGGCACACTTTGTCATTTTCACACATTATATCTAAGTTTTGCAAAAAAGTAAACCGTATGTTTTCATAATTTTGCGGGAAAACTGCCTTTAGAAAATAAAAATAAAGCCGAAATGTGGAAAAATTGAAAAAATATAAGGAAAAACCCTTGTCAAAAATTTATTTTCGGAGTATAGTTTAACGGAATGAAAATACGCTTTTGCGATGAAGATAAAGAGGGGAAGCTCATGAGTAACGCAAAGAAAACCGCCAAGCCCAATGCCGAAGAGCTGCAGGCTGCCCTGCAGGCGCTGATCGCACAGGGTAAAAAGGAAGGCATGATCCGTGCCGCCGATCTGAATGCCCATCTGGAAAAGATGGATATGACCCCTGAAAAGATCGAAGCCATTTACGACAGCATCGAAGCCATGAATATTCAGATCATGACCGCCGATCTGGAGCTGGATCTGGGGGACGATCTGGTGGATCTGGGCGATGGCCTGGACGGCGATATTGATCTTGTGGATATTGATGAAGAGGATCTGGTGGATCCGGTGGATCTGGCTGCCGAATATTCTCTGGATGATCCTGTCCGCATGTACCTGAAGGAGATCGGTCAGGTCAAGCTGCTTTCTGCCGACGAGGAAGTGGAGCTGGCCAAGCGTGTCGCCGAGGGCGATCAGGCAGCCAAGAACAAGCTGACGGAAGCCAACCTGCGCCTGGTGGTCTCCATTGCCAAGAAGTATTCCGGCCGTGGCCTGCACATTCTGGATTTGATCCAGGAGGGCAACACCGGCCTGATCCGCGCAGTTGACAAGTTCGACTGGACAAAGGGAAACAAATTCTCTACATATGCCACCTGGTGGATCCGGCAGGCCATCACCCGCGCCATTGCCGATCAGGCACGTACCATTCGTGTGCCGGTGCATATGGTGGAGGTCATTAACAAGGCAACCCGCTGCAACCGCAAGCTGGTGCAGGAGCTGGGCCGCGAGCCTACCGTGGAGGAAATTGCCAAGGAGCTGGGTCTGCCTGTTGAGAAGATCATTGAGGCAAACCGCACCGCTGCCGACACCCTGAGTCTGGATACCCCCGTGGGCGATGAAGAAGATACCTCCATCGGCTCCTTCGTGGAGGACGAGCGTACCCCCGGCCCTGCCGATGCAACCTCCAATGCATTGCTTGCCGAGGCGCTGAAAGAGATCCTTGATACACTGACCGAGCGTGAAGCAGACGTTCTGAAAATGCGCTTCGGCATGTACGACGGCCGCACCCACACGCTGGAAGAGGTGGGTCAGATTTTCGGCGTTACCAGGGAGCGTATCCGCCAGATCGAAAACAAGGCCATCCGCAAGCTGCGCCATCCCAGCCGCGCCAAGAAAATCCGCGATTTTTACTGCTAAAATGCAGCTACCCCTGTTCCGAATGGAACAGGGGTATTTCCGTGTGCCGAAAAACGGGGAGCTTTCGGTGAACTTGTAGGGGCGGCTATTAGCCGCCCGAAGTGTTCATGATTTCTGCATGAAAATTTTAGAACAATACGAACATATATAAATGAATAAAAGCGGGCGGAAGATCGCCGCCCCTACGAACTGAACTACTCCTGTTCCAATGAACAGGGGGCGTTTTTATGCTTTCTGCGCGAAAAAAAGCAGGATCAAAAGGATCAGGCCGATCAGGCTGGTCAGGGGACTGCGGAGGTTTTTCATAAAAGCCCTCCCGTTAATCCTTTAATGCGGCAAGAATCTCGGAAGCATCCTCCAGCACCAGATGGGGTTTGTCCGGGGATTCCTCCAGAATCTGGCGGGTGGTCTCGCCGGAGAGCACCAGAATACCGGTGATGCCGGCGTTCAGGCCGGATTTGACATCGGTATAAATCCGGTCGCCCACCACGCAGGTCTCATCCCTGGAAACGCCCAGCTTCTCCATGGCCAGCTGGGGCATCAGGGGACTTGGCTTGCCAATCACGATGGGGCGCTTTTTGGTTGCGTTGTAGATCATGTCGCACACACTGCCGCAGTCCGGCACGGAGCCAAATTCCGTGGGGCAGACATAGTCCGGATTGGTGGCGATATAGGGCAGCTCCGGCCGGGTCAGCAGCAGGAAGCTCACATCGTGAAGCTTCTGGAAGGTCAGCTCCGTGTCAAAGCCCATAACGATGCACTCGGTTTCGTTCACATCGGTGGTGACGGTGAAGCCCTCGCGGCGCAGCTCTTCTTTCAGCGATTCTGTGCCGCAGACATAGAGCTTCTGACCCTCGTGGTGCTTGTGCAGGTAAAAGGCGGTGGCCTGGGAGGAGGTCATGAAATCGTCCCGGGTGGCCTCGATGCCCAGCTTGCCCAGCTTTTTGACATAGTCCTCCACGCTTTTGGAGGAGTTGTTGGTCATGAACAGGTAACGGCGGCCGGTGTTTTTCAGGGTGGAGAGCAGTTCCAGCGTAAAATCGTACAGGCGGCTGCCTAAGTACAGGGTGCCGTCCATATCGAACAGGTACAGCTTTTTCCTACGCAAAATCTCATTTTTTTCCATCAGCGGATCTCCTTGGTGGCAACGATCCGGGTGCCGCAGATATTGTCGATGATGCAATCACCGATGGCGACCGGTGCTTCCACCGTGGCGGCGTGGATTCGCTCCATGATGGCGAACAGCTCACCCTTTGGGATGGGATTTTCGGACTTGACGGATACCATAGTATCGGGGCGGTTGCTGACGCGGACGATGGAGGTCAGGCTGCGCACCGGATGCAGGATCTCCGCAACGGCGTGCTTCTCGCCCCGGGAACAGGTGTGGCCGGTGACGGTGATGGTTTCCCCCTGAATGTCCGCGGTCATCCGGCAGCCCCGGGGACAGACGATGCAGGTAATTTCTCGTTTCATCATACTTCCTCCAGACTGACGGTGACTTCACCGGTGATGGATTCCAGAAGTTCTTTCCTGATGGTCAGCTTTTCCATTTCACCGGGGGCGGCTTTCAGCCGCTTGACGGTGGCAAGGACGCTATCCCCTGCCCGGACTTCGAATTTGACCTTGTCAAAGGGCTGGGTCACACGCAGGAACAATGACACGTCTGCACCCGCATTCTTATTGAAGCGCTGGGGCAGCACATAACGGACACCGTAACCGGGTTTGGTGGGGATGTAATCGGCAGCCTTTTCGCCGTTCCTGACATAATTTGCAGCGCCGGTGCCTGCCCGTTCGGCTTCGTCGGAAACATAGTCCACAAGGTCGTGAACCTGCAGCACATTGCCGCAGGCGAAGATGCCCGCAACCTGCGTCTGGCAGTTCTCATCCACGATGGCACCGTTTGTAATGGGATCCATGGGGATTCCTGCGGCACGGGTCAGCTCGTTCTCGGGGATCAGGCCAACGGACAGCAGCAGAGTATCACAGGGAATAAAGCGCTTGGTTTCCTCAATGGGATTTCTGCGCTCATCGACTTTGGCAATGGTCACGCCCTCCAGGCGGCGCTTGCCGTGGACTTCACAGACGGTTGTGGAAAGATACAGCGGAATGTCAAAATCCTCCAGACACTGGACAATGTTACGGGTCAGGCCGCCGGAATAGGGCAGCAGCTCGCAGACAGCTTCCACCTTGGCTCCCTCCAGCGTCATGCGGCGCGCCATAATCAGGCCGATGTCACCGGAGCCGAGGATGACCACCTTCTTGCCCACCATATAGCCCTCGCAGTTGATGAATTTCTGGGCAGTGCCGGCGCTGAACACGCCGGCAGGACGGGTGCCGGGGATATTGAGTGCGCTGCGGCTGCGTTCCCGGCAGCCCATGGCAAGGATCACGGCCTTGGCCTGAATCTTCAGAATGCCGTTCCGGTTCTGGGCGGTGACGAGCTTATCAGGGGAAACGGCGGTGACGGTGGATTCGTAGAACACCTTGATATTCCGCTCCAGCACCTGCTGCTTGAACACATCGGCATACTCTGGACCGGTCAGCTCCCGGCCCAGACGGTGCAGGCCGAAGCCTGCGTGGATGCATTGGCGCAGAATGCCGCCCATATCGGGCTCCCGGTCGAGAATCACCACATCGGTAACACCGGCATCGTAAGCTGCGATGGCAGCTGCCATGCCGGCGGGGCCGCCGCCGACAATGACGATATCATGTTGTAGCATAACGGCACCTCCTTTACAGCTTTCCGGCCAGAGGCGCAGAACCCGGGCCGGATTTGGTCACATCTTCCATCTGCATACCCTGCTCTTCGGCAATCAGGCGCATGACGTAGGGGGAGCAGAAGCCGCCCTGACAGCGGCCCATGCCGCTTCTGGTGCGGCGCTTGACGCTGTCGATGTCAAAGGCTTTCGGGTTGCGGCGGATGGCGGCACGGATCTCGCCCTCGCTCACCTGTTCGCAGCGGCAGACGATCCTGCCGTAGTCGGGATTGGCCTTGATAAAGGCATCCTTTTCCCCGTCGGTCATCTCCCGGAAGGCACGGGTATTTTCCCGGTGTCCGTTCCAGTTTTCTTTTTTGTTCAGTGCAAGACCCTGTTTTTCCAGCAGCTCCACGGCGTACTTGGCAATGGCCACGCAGGAGGTCAGGCCGGGAGAATCGATGGCACCGGTGTGGACGCACTTGGGATTGGCAGCACTGGGACGGATGATGAAGTCATCCCCATGGGCACTGCTTCTGACACCGCTGAAGGAGGTGATGACCTGGCGGAAATTGACGGAGGGGACACTCTTGGCGGCAAGGCGGGAGACCATGGACAGACCCTCGGGGGTGGTTTCCACAGATTCGGGGGTTTCCACCTTCAACGCCGTGGGGCCGGTCAGCAGATTGCCGTCCACGGTGGGAGAAACCAGAATGCCCTTGCCTTCCTTGCTGGGCACTTGGAAAATGGTGTGCTTGACCCGGCTGCCCTCGGATTTATCCAGCAGCATGTATTCACCGGCGCGGGGGATGATGGTGAAGAAATCGTCACCCACCATGCGCGCCACCTTGTCACTGTAGCCGCCGGCGCAGTTGAGCAGGTAGTCGCATGCAACAGTCCGGCCATCGGCGGAAACAACCTTGAAACCGGCTTCAATGGAGGAAACCTCGAAGTTGCGCAGCAGCTCCACGCCGTTGTCCATGGCGTTTCCGGCTGCGGCGATGGTCAGGTCATAGGGGCAGATGATACCGGCAGTGGGAATGTAAAGTACCCTGGTGACTTTTTCGGAGAGGTTGGGCTCCATGGCACGAGCCTCGTCACCGGAGAGGATCTGCAGCTTTTCAATGCCGTTTTCCAGACCCCGCTGGTAGAGGGCGTCGATGGCGGGGTTTTCCTCCGCGCCAAAGGCGCAGACGAAGGAGCCGTTGTTCTGATAGTGGACGTTCAGTTCCTTGGCAGCTTCGTACAGCAGGGGTACACCGGCGGTGTTCATTTTGGCCTTCATGGTGCCGGGGATGGGGTCATAGCCGCCGTGGATGATGCCGGAATTGGCACGGGAGGCGCCCATGGCCACATCGTTTTCCTTTTCCAGCAGGCAGATTTTCAGATCATACCGGGACAATTCCCGGGCTGCCATGGCGCCGATGACACCGGCACCGATGATCGCTACATCGTATCTCATCTCGTTCTCCTTCTATATCAGAGCAGCGCACACAGCTCATCCAGTATGCCCAGATCCCATGCCAGATGGGAAAGCACATACTTATTGCGCACATCCTTTGTGGCCTTGAATGTCATTTTTGCGCAGGCACTGTCGACACCGATGGTATTCAGATCCCGGGAAATGCCGATGATATCCAGAATCTCCGCCATTCTTTTTGCGGAGGGCAGCTCCTCTTCAATGATCCGCAGGATGGTTTCCCAGTTGCCGGCAATTTTCTGGAAGCGGGCGGGATGGGTAGACTTGTCGTATTTGCGTTCCTTTTTCTCCTGCGCGATCATGGTCTCGCCGCTTTTGCCAAGGAAGCTGCGAAGCTGGCTGCTCCAATCTGCGTAATCGAAAGCAGCAACTGCGGCACAGGCCTTATCTTTATCGGGAACAATGCGCTTAACAGCTTCGTAAAGCTCCACAGCCTTCATGGTTCCCATGGCGCACTGAATGCCGTGCAGGTCTACCTGTGTTCCGAATTCCAGACCGCGCATATCCCATACATGGCTGAAATAATGCTCCACGCCGGAGGCGGGACGGGAAACACCGGCGTAGGCCATGGCAACGCCACCGAGAACCAGACCCTCAAACACGGCTTCTATGGCATTTTCGTCCCGCTTGAGCAGACCGTCCGCGTTATCCACACACTTTTTCAGCGCACCGCGGATCAACTGCGCCACTTCCTCGCAGTAATATTCTCCGGTGATCAGATTGCCGATGCGCCACTCTGCAATGGAAATGTACTTTGCCAGCATATCGCCCAGGCCGGATTTAAGCATATGCTCCGGCGCCTGCTTCAGAATGTCGGTATCGCCGATGATCACATCGGCGCAGCGGCTGTTCAGGGAAACCTTCAGGCCGTCCATGGCCATAGAAGATGTGGGGGAGGCGTAACCGTCCATGGAGGGGGCGGTGCCAACAATGATATATTTGCGGCCGGAAACATTGCTGAGGATCTTGCCGATGTCGTTGATCACACCCGAGCCGATGCCGATAATCAGATCGCACCGGTTGTCAAAGTGCATGAATGCAGAGCCAACGGCTTCTTCGTTGGGTTCCAGCTCCTCCTGCCGGAATATGTATGTGGAAAACGCAATGCCGTTTTCCTGCAAGATGGCGGCAACAGCTTCGCCGGCGGCCTTGTAGGTGTTCCTGTCAGCCAGAAGGAACGGCCGTTCAGACCGGTATTTTGCAACAAATTCCGGAATGCGGCGGATCACACCGCTGCCGACCACCACATCGTCAACAGCCACAGTATGGTTTTTTCCACAGGCACAGCCGGTTTCAAGCAAATAGTTTTTCACAAAAAATGCCCCCCGATTTATGTTGTATTTTGGCAATATCTATGATAGTATCATAGTGAATTGATCACTAATTGTCAATATCAAGGGAAACAACCGAAAGATATCAACAAAAATTGCACGAAATGATGATCGTTTTGAGCGGTTGTTGGAAGGAGAATGATCATGCCTTTTTATGAACGGGAAGAGCGCATTCTCAATGCGCTGCTGGAAAAGGAATCGGTGTCCGTGCAGGAGCTTTCCGCCAGACTTTACGTCAGCCAGCCTACCCTGCGGCGGGATCTGATCAAGCTGGAGCAGATGGGAAAGATCGTCCGCACCCACGGCGGTGCCCAATTGCTGACGAAGCCTGCCGATGAGAAAATTCCCTTTTACCTGCGCCAGCAGGAGCAGAATGATGCCAAATCCCGCATGGCGCTGCGGGCGGTGGAATTGATCCGCGACGGCGATATCATCATGCTGGACGGCTCCACCAGCGCCCACTCCATCATACCGCTGCTGGGGCGGTTCAATAACCTGATCGTCATTACCTGTTCGGCCAAGTCCGCATTTTTGCTGGGGGAAATGGGCATCCAGAATATCTGCACCGGCGGGCGCATGATCACAGGCTCGCTGTGCTACATCGGCGAGGATGCGGAGCGCACCGTCAGCAATTACAATGCCAACATCGTCTTTTTTTCCTGCCGCGGCCTTTCGGAAAGCGGCGGCCTGACGGACACTTCCGTAGAAGAAAATGCCCTGCGCCGCTGCATGCTGCGCCAGTCGGCGAAGCGGGTGCTTCTGTGCGACAGCAGTAAGATCGGAAATGTGTATCTGAACAACCTGTGCCACCTGTCCGATGTGGACGAGCTGATCTGCGAAGAACCGGCACCGCGCCATTTCTACGAAATGCTGCGCAAGGCTTAAATATCTATCCCGCACCATCCGGTGCGGGATTTGTGCAGGTAGCACAATTTTAAAACTTTAAGTTTGGTGATGTGTTGGCTAAAAATGCGTTGACAAATGTCATAATTTTCCTCTATACTAAAGGCAATAAGCGGAACATAGGGGCAGAGCGGGCATTTCCTGCCGCCCGTATTTTATTTATCAGATTTTTGGAACGGTCTAAAAAGGGGTGAGGGCAGTGGCAACCATCAATGATGTGGCAAAGCGGGCAGGTGTTTCCCGCAGCACGGTGTCTCTGGTTCTCAACAAAAGCCCCCTTGTAAAGGAAGAAACGCGGCTCATGGTGGAGCAGGTCATTGCGGAAATGAACTATGTGCCCAACAGCAATGCCCGCGGCCTCAGCGCCCGCGTCACCAACAATATCGGCGTTGTCTTTATGCAGGACTATCTGCTGGGCATCCCCGGCAAGATATCCTACGACAATGACCAGCACATCGGCCTGTGCTCCTTTAATATCAGCAACGGCATCATGACCGGCCTGCAGGGCACCTACTACGGTGTCATCACCGAACGGTTCTGCTCTGTGGCAGAGCCGGAGGAGCTGCCACGGGTCATCCGCGAACGCCGGGTGGACGGTGCCATCATCGTCGGCGCGCCCTACAGCCCCCAGTTTGTGGACAATATGAAAAAGACCGGCCTGCCCTTCGTGATCGCCGGTGTGGGAAGCTGGGAGGAAACGGTGGATTCCATCTATGCCGACCCCGGTGAGGGCACGGAAATGGCAGCCCGGGATCTGCTGGCAGCCGGCCATAAAAAGATATGCCTGCTCAACTGCGCGCCGAATCTGCGCAGCCATGAGGCGCGCCGCCAGGGTTTTCTGCGCGCCATGGAAGAGGCCGGCACAGAGTTGATGGACGGCTGGAATATTTACAGTGACTTTAATAACGGCAAAAGCGCCCGGGAAGCATTCCAGCGGTTCTGGGAAGCGGGCAACCGGCCTGACGGCATCGTGACCGCCAATGGCCAGAGTGCCACGGGCATCATGTCCTACCTTTATGAAATCGGTGTGCGGATTCCAGAGGACATCTCCATCGTTTCCTATGAAGATTCCTCTATTTGCGGCTATGCAACACCGGCGCTGACCAGCGTCAACATCCGCAAGGAGGAGCTGGGACAGCAGGCTGCGAAATGCCTGATCGAGCGGATCCAGAATCCGGATAAGGAATTGGAAAACACAGTGGTTCATCCCTATATGGTTTACCGCAACAGCGTGAAAAAACGCTGAACCGTTATCAAAATCAGACAGGAGGTAGTTTCGGATGAATGAGTTAAATATCGGACCCATTGACCAGCGCCTCAGTGCAGATGTGGTTGTCGTCGGCGGCGGTCCCGCCGGTATGTGTGCGGCCATTGCCGCAGCACGGGAGGGTGTAAGTGTGATCCTGGTGGAACAGGGCGCTTTCTGCGGCGGCATGGCCACCCGGGGTCTGGTTGGCCCCTTTATGACCTGTTATGATGCCAAGGGTGAGACCATGATCATCCGTGGCCTGTTCGAGGAGATTGTGGACCGCATGGTTGCAAGAGGCTTTGCCATCCATCCATCGGAAGTGGAGGGCGGCACCGCCTTTACCTCCTGGATCAAGGTCGGCCACGAGCATGTGACCCCCTTCGAACCGGAAGGATTAAAGGTCATCATGGACGAAATGCTGACAGAGGCTGGTATCAAGCTCCTGTACCACACCGATTTTCTGCGTCCCGTTATGGAGGAAAATATAATCACAGGCGTGCTGGTCAGCTCCAAGCGGGGTCTGGAGGTCATCAAGGCAAAGGTGGTCATTGACTGCACCGGCGACGGTGACGTGGCGACCCGCTGCGGAGTTCCCTACGAAATGGGCAACGAGGAACTGAACCTGATGCAGCCCGCTACCATGTTCTTCCACGTCAGCAATGTGGATCACGAGGCGGTGGAGGCGGATATTCAGGCAAATCTTCACAATTTCTACCGCAAGGACGGTGTCAATTACCGCTCGTTGCATTGGCGGGTCACACAGGCTCGTGAAAACGGTGACTGGGATCTCAAACGCGTGTCTATCGGACTGTTCCGCATGCCCAAGCCTGACGAGTGGTGTATCAACACCTCCCGCATCATGGGTGTGGACAGTACCGACAACGAGAGCCTGACCGATGCGGAAATCGTAGGCCGAAAGCAGGCACAGCAGATCCTGCATTTCCTGCAAAAGTATGTGCCCGGCTGCAGGGATGCAAGGATCAAGTCCACCGCATCCTACATCGGCATTCGAGAAAGCCGCCATATTCAAGGTGACTACCGCCTGACGGCTGACGATCTGCTGAATTCCAAAGTGCCGGAAGACAGCATCCTGCTGGCGGCAAACTCCGTGGATGTCCACGGACGCTTCGGCCCCACCAGCAACGAATATGTACCCATCAAGGGTGATTACTATGGTGTGCCCTACCGGAGCCTGCTGCCCAGGGGCGTGGAGCAGCTGCTGATCGCAGGACGCTGCGTCAGTGCCGATTCCACCGCCGCCGGTGCCATCCGTGTAATGCCCCCCTGCATGGGTATGGGGCAGGCTGCCGGAACTGCCGCAGCGCTGGCAGTCAAGGAAGGCACCACCGTCCGCGAGGTGGACGCGCAAAACCTGCGAATGGTGCTCAAAGAAAACGGTGCATATCTGTAACGTTTTTCTTTACTGAAATTTTAGAGCGTTCCAAATTAGTATGTTATCGGAATAATCCGATGATAATAAAACAAAAATGGAGGAAAACACAATGAAAAAGCTGATTGCAATGCTGCTGGCTCTGGTTATGGTTCTGTCCATGGCTGCCTGTGGCGCAAGCGAACCCGCACCCACCGAGGCCGATAAGGCTGACACTCCTGTAAACACCCCTGTTGAAAACAACGGTTCCGCAGAGGAATCCAAGGACGAGGGCGGCCTGAACGTCGACTGGATCTTCGAAGAAGACCCCGCTTCCGTCAAGGGCACCGTCAACTTCTACATCCCCTTCAAGGGCAGCCAGGGTATGGATGCCATGATCGCGGAATTCAACGAGACCTATCCCAATGTTGAGGTTGTTCTGAACACCTACAACAATAACTCTGACGGAAACGCCGCTGTCAACACCGCTATCCTGGCCGGTGAAGTAGACGTTCTGGCCTCCTTCGGCCTGTCCAACACCTACAAGCGCTGGGAAGCTGCCATGTTCTACGACCTGACCGATATGTGCGAAGAGTACGGTATCGATCTGGTGGAGCACTGGGGCACCGATGCTTTCACCTATGAGGATTGCATCTACACCTTCCCCTGCGGCGGCCTGAGCTACTATGTCTGCATCAACATGGATGCATGGAACGAAGCAGGTCTGGGCGAGCTGCCCACCGAGTGGACCTGGGCCGAGTACATCGAAGTTTCCGAAAAGCTGACCGAGTACAACGCTGACGGCTCCGTTGCTGTCTACGGCGGCTCCGACTATCACTCCGTCAACTACTTCACCTACTGCTCCGCTCAGATCGACGGCCTGGATCCCTACTACGAAGCAGACGGCACTTCCTCCTTCGATTCCGAGGTCTACCTGAAGGCTCTGCAGCGTGAGTATGACGCAGAAGTTGTCAACAAGATCTGGTATCCCAAGGCTACCTACCGCGGCGACAACCTGCAGACCCAGCAGATCTTCCTGCAGGACCAGCTGGCCAACACCGCCATCAATCCCAACATGGTCCGTTACATGACTGACCGCGAGAACTACGGCACCGACTGGAAGGTCGGTTTCGCTCCCTGGCCCGTTGAAGAGGCTGGCCAGACCAACAATATGTCCGGTGTTGCTACCTTCTCCCACGCCGGCATCTGCATCGAAGACGACGATGAGGACTTCGAGGCAGCATGGGCATGGCTGCGCTGGTACTCCACCCACGGTGTGAAGTATCTGGTTGCTGCCGGCCACCAGCCCAAGTGGATCGGCACCGAGACCGGCGCTGCTCTGAATCTGCTGTTCGGCTCCGAGGAAGAAGCTGCCAAGTATCTGGATGTGGAATCCTTCAATCGTGTTGTCGGCCGTGCTGACCTGCCCGGCTACATCGAGCAGGAGCTGACTGCTTACTCCAAGGTCGACTCCATCCTGAAGGAGTACACCATGTATGCCCTGAACGACCAGATGAGCCCCAAGGAAGCAATGACTGAGGCTGCAAAGCTGGCAAACGAAGCAATCGACGCTGAAAAGTGATCTCATTGTTTTGACCCCTGCGCTCCCCCGGCGTTTTGCCGGGGGAGCAACCCCAAGCGCACCGCGCCTGCGGCATCATGCGGATGAAAGAGGTAACATCTATGTTTCATAAAAACCAGAATAGGCTGCAGGCGAAAGAAAACTTTGCCGGTTATGCATTCGTAACACCGGCGCTGGTTTGCTTTTTCCTGTTTATGGTCTTTCCTTTTATCCTGACACTGGTTCTGTCTTTCTTTGACTTCAACTTCCTGAAAGTTAAAAAGCTTGCCCATCTGGCAAAATATATGAAGTTCTGCGGACTGGACAACTTTGTTGCCATGTTCAAGGACCGCCGCTTCATTCAGGCCATCATTAACACGGCAGTCTATACCTTCACCACAGTGCCTGCCACCATCATCATAGGCCTTGCGCTGGCTTATGTGATGCACGACAATATCCACTGCAAGAAGCTGCTGCGTCTGGCCTTCTTCATTCCCTATATTTCTTCGGTTGTTGCACTGGGCGCCGTGTTCAAGTTCCTGTTCCGGGAAGACGGCATCGTCAACAATCTTCTCCTGGCTTTGAATTTCGTATCGGAACCCATCAAGTGGTCCGTCGACCCGGCAGTGTCGAAAATACCTATCATCCTGTTGGTCACATGGTCGTCGCTTGGCTATGTTCTGATTATCTATATGGCCGCCATCGAAAATGTGCCCCGTTCCCTCTATGAAGCCGCCACCATCGACGGCGCCAGCACCTTCACCCAGTTTATGAAGATCACCGTGCCTCTGATCTCCCCCACCACCTTCTACCTGATCATCGTCCGCATGATCGCGGTGTTCAAGATCTTCAGCTCCGTCAACGTCTTTACCATGGGCTCGTCCATCGCGTCGAATACCTCCATCGTGCAGGAAATCTATTCGTCAGCCTTCTCCACCTACGAGCACGGCTACGCCTCCGCCCAGTCCGTGGTGCTGCTCATCATCATCCTGATCATCACTGCCATCCAGTTCTGGGGTCAGAAAAAGTGGGTTCACTACTGATAAGGGGGTAAGTGCATATGAAACGCAACAGAGAAATCGTTAAAATCATCAAAACCCTGATCATCGCATTGATCGCCGTGGCATTCGTCCTGCCCTTTGCGTGGATGGTCACCTCCTCCTTGAAGCAGACACGGGAAGTTTTCTCCCCCAACTGGCAGTGGCTGCCGGAAAAATTCCAGTGGAGCAACTACGCTGCTGTCTGGACGGATCCGGAAGTCAGCATGCTGCAGGCCTTCGGCAATACGGGATTCATCACCATCATCAGCACCGTGGTGCAGCTGGCCATCTCTTCCCTGGCAGCCTATGCCTTTGCAAAGATCCGCTTCAAGGGCAAGGGCGTGGTATTCGGTATGTTCCTTTGCACCATGATGATGCCCACCGAGGTCACCATCGTTCCTCGTTTCATGCTGTTTAAGACCGTGGGTCTTTACAACAACCTCTGGGCTGTTATTTTGCCCCATTTCTTCAACGCCAGCTCCATCTTCATGCTCCGCCAGTTCTATATGGGTCTGCCGGACGACCTGATGGAGGCCGCCAAGATCGACGGTGCTTCCCATCCCCAGATTTTCGGTCAGGTTCTGCTGCCCCTGACCAAGTCCGCCCTGATCTCCCTTGCCATGCTCAGCTTCATCTCCTGCTGGAATGAGTACATGACACCCCTGATCTTCCTTGCTAAAAAGAACCTGTACACCATTTCCCAGGTCATCCGCTGGTATATGCTGGACGACCTGCAGCGCTACGACCTGAATATGGCCGCTGCCACCAGTGCCATCATTCCGATTCTGATCCTGTTTGTTTTCTGTCAGAAGTATTTTGTGGAGGGTATCGCAACCTCCGGCGTCAAGGGTTAACGCTCAGCCGCCGCTGCTGCCGGCAACGGCAGCAGCGGCGTTTATTTTGAAAAATACTGCAAAAATGCGCGTTTTATGATAAAATGATCTCAATTGGAGGTATGAGGATGAATACCGTTGGAACTCATAAATATCACGATGCAGACATCTGCGTCATCGGCGGCGGCATGAGCGGCCTGTGTGCGGCGGTCGCTGCGGCGCGCCACGGCGCAAAGGTGGTGCTGATGCAGGACCGTCCCGTGCTGGGCGGCAATGCGTCCAGTGAAAACAGAATGTACATCCGCGGTGCGACCTCCGCCGATCTGGAATACCGGGAAACCGGCATTCTGCAGGAGATCGAGCTGGAGAATATCTACCGAAACCCCACCATGAATTTCTCGGTCTGGGACACCGTGCTGTATCAGGCGGTTTTGCAGGAGGAGAATATCACTCTGCTGCTGAACTGCTCCTGCATGGGCTGTGAAATGGATGAGGAAAAAATCGCCTCCGTCACCGGCTGGCAGCTCAATTCCTATACTTTCCATACCGTCAACGCGAAGATATTTATGGACTGCTCCGGCGACAGCATTCTTTCTGAGCTTTCCGGTGCGCCCTGCCGGGTGGGCCGGGAGGGACAGGCCGAATTTGATGAATACGGCGCACCGGAAACGGCCGACCGGTTCACCATGGGCTCCTCCTGCCTGATTCAGGCGCGGGAAACCGACCATCCCTGCACCTTTATCGCCCCCGAATGGGCCTACAAATATCCCGATGATGAGAGCATGTACCTGAAAAACCATGACATCATCGGCACCAAGGTCAATTTCTGGTGGATCGAGCTGGGCGGTGAAATGGACACCATCCACGATGCCCAGACCATCAATGAGGAACTGATCAAAACTGCCTACGGCGTGTGGGACCACATCAAGAACCACGGCGACCACGGCATGGAGAACTGGGAGCTGGAATGGATCGGCTTCCTGCCCGGCAAGCGGGAAAGCCGCCGCTATGAGGGCGCGTACATCCTGAACCAGCGGGATCTTGAGGAGGGACACCATTTTGAAGATACGGTGGCCTTCGGCGGCTGGACCATGGACAACCACTCCCCCAAGGGCTTCAAGTACATGGGCTATTCCTCCCGCCATATCAAGCCCAAGGTTCCCTATGAAATCCCCTTCCGCTGCCTGTATTCCGTTGCCGTGCCGAATCTGATGTTTGCAGGCCGCAACATCAGTGCCACCCATATGGCCATGAGCTCCACCCGCATCATGGCCACCTGTTCCCTGCTGGGTCAGGCCGCAGGTACCGGCGCGGCACTGGCAATCGGGAAAAACTGCCTGCCTGCGGATATCACGAAGCTGCACATGGCACAGCTTCAGGAAATGCTTCACAATGACGGCTGCTACCTGCCCGGACTGCTTCGCACCGTCCGGGAGGACGATTTCCCGGAGCTGTCCGATGAAGAGGTTGCAATCCTCAGAAACGGCTGGGAGCGTCCCCACGAGGGAGTTCCCAACACGGTATCCATCCCTGACGGACAGCGGCTGGTCATGAAGCTGCGCGCACCCGGAAAGCAGCTGAGACTGGCGCTGGATCCCGATTTTTCAAGAAAGAGCATTACGGACGATTCCCGTTTTGCAAAATTTGCCATGCGCAGCCATCTGATGCTGGCGGACAAGCCTTTAAATATGCCCGCAAACCTGCTGCGCGGCTGCGAGATCTCCATTTTTACCGCTTCCGGTGTTGTGGAAACGGTCAGTGTTGAAAACAACAGGGCTGCCCGCCTGTTCTTCCCGCTCCCTGCCGGTGCGGAAAGGATCGAGATTACAAAGCTGTGCTCCTGGGGAGGAGAAGCAGTTAAGTTCTTTGCCTGCGATATTATCTGATAGGAGTTTTTTCCATGCGAATCAACCTCAACGGCCCAATTTTGACCGCGCTGACCCGCACCTTTGATGCCATCGTGGTGACGGTGCTGTTTCTGCTGTGCTGCCTGCCGGTGTTTACCATGGGTGCGGCATGCTCTGCCATGTATGCTGCCATGATCGCGCTGGCAGGTGATAGCTGCACCAGTGTGGTGCGCTGCTTCTTCGGGGCGTTCCGGGACAATTTCAAACAGGGTACCCTGCTGCTTATACCCGTCGTTCTGGTCGGCGCGGTGGTAGCCGTTGATATTGCGGTCTGCTGGGGTTTTGAAATGGAAGCAACGCTGCTGCTTGCCATCATGCAGGGTCTGACGGTCTTTTGCACCTGCCTGTACACGGCAATGAGCATTTATCTCTTTGCAGGCGTTGCTGTCTACCGCGTCACGTGGAAGCAGGCGCTTGCCAACGGGCTCTTCTGGTGTTTCAGGAAGCTCCCGGCCACAGCCGGCCTTGTGCTGCTGTCCACCGCCATGGTGGTTTCGGTTGTCATTTTGTGGTTCTTTGCCTTTCCGGTGATGGTTCTCTGCCTGTATTGGCAGGCAAAGCTGCTGCGAAAGGTCTTTGAACTGGAAGAGCCCAAGAAACACCACGAAGAAGAGATCGACTATTCCTGACAGGAGGTGATCCGGATGCCCTATACCATTGGTCTGGACTTTGGTTCCCTGTCCTGCCGGGGCGTTCTGGCGGATGTGAAAAGCGGCCGCATCGCCGCAGAAGCGGAATTTGCATATCCCCACAGGATCCTGACGGATGCCCTGCCTGATGGCACGCCCCTTTCCGGTGACTGGTGTTTGCAGCATCCGGGCGATTACCTCGCCGCGCTGGATCATATTTTACCGGCATTGCTGCGCAAAAGCGGGATTGCTTCCGATGCGGTCATCGGCATCGGTGTGGATTTCACAGCCAGCACCGTGATGGCTGTGGATGAAAACTTCCGTCCCCTGTGCGAAACCTACCCCTCCCGCCCTCATGCGTGGCCGAAGCTCTGGAAGCACCACGGCGCCCGGAAGCAGGCAGAAAAGCTGACAGCCCTCTGCAAGGCGCAGGCTCCACAGTATCTTGCGTGGTACGGCGGAAAAATCTCCCCGGAATCCCTGACAGCGAAGGTGCTGCAGGTATTCGAGGAGGATCCGGAAATATTCCGGAAAGCCCACAGCTTTGTCGAAGCCATGGACTACATCACAAGCCTGCTCTGCGGTAAGGCGGTTTTCGGTGCCAGCGCTGCCGTGGCAAAAGCCATGTACAGCGCAGGCTGCGGATACCCCGGCGCTGACTTTTTTGGCGCGTACCATCCGTCCCTGGGGAAGCTGCCGGAGGAAAAGCTGGCAGGACGGTATGAACATGCGGATATCGCCGCACCCTGGGAAAAAGCGGGCAGCCTCTGCCCCGAAATGGCGGCGCGGTTCGGCCTGAAAGCCGGAATTGCCGTGTCCGCACCCCAGATGGATGCCTATGCAGCCATGCCCGGTATCGGCATTGCAAAGCCGGGGGTGATGCTGCTGGTGGTGGGAACCTCCACCGGCATCATGCTGCTGAGTAAAGAGAAAAAATGCGTGGAGGGTGTGACGGCATGCCTTCCCGATACCTATTATCCGGGGCTGTGGGGCTACGGCTCCGGTCAGGCCAGCGTGGGCGATGCCTTCGGCTGGTTTGTGGAAAATTGTGTGCCGGAAGCGTATCGCCAGGCAGCGCAGCAGCGGAAGCTGTCATTGCATCAATATCTGACAGAGCTGGCGGCCACCCTCAGACCCGGGGAAAGCGGCCTGCTGGCGCTGGATTGGCTGGGCGGCAACCGCTCCTGCCTTGGAAATCCCAGTCTCAGCGGTCTGGTTCTGGGTCTGACGCTGCAAACAAAACCGGAGCATATTTACCGCGCCCTGCTGGAAGCCACCGCCTTCGGTGCGCGCGTCATTGTGGAAGCCTACCGGCAGGCCGGCGTTCCGGTGGAGGAAATCCGGGTCTGCGGCGGTATCGCCAATAAAAATCCGCTGATGATGCAGATTTACGCGGACGTTCTGGGGCTTCCCCTTATGGTAAGCCGCTGCACGCAGGCACCGGCGCTGGGTGCGGCTATTTATGCGGCTGCCGCAGCGGGTGTGGGGGATATTTTTGAAATGGTGCAGACCATGAGCAACCGGAGCTGCACGGTTTACGAACCTGATTCTGCCCACCGGGATGTATACAACAGCCTGTTTCGTGAGTACCGGCGCCTGCACGACTGTTTCGGCAGGGGCGAAAATACGGTGATGGAGCGGCTGCGGGCAATTGCCCAGAAAGAGAGGGAAACCCTGTGATCTATACACTGACACTGAATCCTGCCATGGATAAAACCGTGGTGATCGAAAATTTCACCGCCGGAAGTGTCAACCGTATCCAGTCCCTGCGGGTGGATGTAGGCGGCAAAGGCATCAACGTGTCCAAATGCCTGAAAAGTCTTGGCTGCAGCAGTACGGCGGCGGCATTCTGGGGCGGGGCAGCGGGGCAGCGGGGCATCGACTTCCTGTGCGAAAACGGAATCGGCTCCCTTGCGGTGCTGGCCGCTGAGGATACCCGCACCAATCTGAAAATCATCGACCCTGTGCGCCATGAAAATACCGACATCAACGAGCCGGGTCCCACCATTACGGAGGAGAATCTGGCAGAACTGGTCGGGAAGCTGGATGGGGCGATTACAGCCGGGGATATTCTCATTCTCTCCGGTTCGATCCCCAAGGGCTGCAAAAGCACCATCTACCGGGATCTGATCCTGCGCTATCAGCAAAAGGGTGCAAAGGTCTACTTAGATGCCGACGGGGAGAATTTCCGCCATGGCATCACCGCCGCCCCGGCGCTGATCAAGCCGAATATCGACGAGCTGAACCGCCATCTGGGCACGGAATTGAAAGAAATCTCTGAAATTGCCGGTGCTGCCCGGGCGTTTCTGGAGCAAGGCATTGCAGAAGTGGTGGTGTCTTTGGGCGCGGACGGTGCGCTTCTGGTAAAAAAGGATGTGTGCCTGAAGGCGGACGGCCTGCAGGTTCCCGTGCGCAGCACCGTCGGTGCGGGAGATTCCATGGTAGCCGCCCTTGCCTTTGGCGCGCAGCAGGGCCTGACGGATAAGCAGCGGTTAAAGCTGGCGATTGCCATCAGCGCGGCTTCGGTCATGTGCTCCGGCACCCAGGCACCGGAAGCGGAGCAAATCGAAAAACTTTACCATCAGGTAACGATCAGGGAGGTAAACTGATATGAAAGCAAAAGCAGTACGGCTGCACGGAGCAGGAGATCTCCGTCTGGATGAATTTGAACTGCCCGAGATCACCGATGACGAAATTCTTGTAAAGGTTATTTCCGATTCTGTTTGCATGTCCACCTACAAGTGCGCGATTCTGGGTGAAAACCACAAGCGCGTCCACAAGGATGTGGCGGAGCATCCCGCCATCATGGGTCATGAATTTGCGGGAGAGATCGTGCAGGTGGGCAAGAACCATCAGGATAAATTCAAGCCCGGCATGCGTTTTGCCCAGCAGCCCGCCCTGAACTACAAGGGTACCATGTGGAGCCCCGGCTATTCCTATGAATTTTTCGGCGGCGCAGCCACCTACTGCATCATCCCGGCGGAAGTCATGGAGCTGGGCTGCCTGATGGAATACAAGGGCAAGGCATTCTATGAATCCTCTCTGGCAGAGCCTATGAGCTGCTGCATCGGTGCCTTCCATGCCAGCTATCACACCAAGATGGGTGTCTATCATCATGAGATGGGCATTAAGGAGGGCGGCAAGATGGCTATGCTGGCAGCAGCCGGCCCCATGGGTCTGGGCTGTATTGCCTATGCCCTGTGCTGTGACCGCCGTCCCGGCACCATCGTGGTCACCGATATCGACCAGAACCGTCTGAACCGGGCGGAGCAGCTTTTCCGCCAGCAGGCGATTGATGCGGGCATTGAACTGCATTTTGTCAATACCCGGGGTATGGAAAATCCTGCCGCATACCTGAAAGATCTGGTGGGCGGTGCCGGCTTCGACGATGTGTTCTCCTTTGCGCCCATTTCCGCCGTGGTGGAGCTGGCCAGCGATATCGCAGGCCGTGACTGCTGCCTGAACTTCTTTGCAGGCCCCACGGACACCAAATTCAGCGCCAAGCTCAATTACTATGACATTCACTACAACTCCACCCACGTCATGGGCACCACCGGCGGCAATACCGATGATCTGGTGGAATCTTTGAAGCTCAGTGAGGCAGGGCTGCTGAATCCTGCGGTCATGGTGACCCATGTGGGCGGTCTGGACTGCTGCGCCGAAGTGACCTTAAATCAGCCCAAGCTGCCCGGCGGCAAGAAGCTGATCTATACCCATATCGAAATGCCTTTGACTGCCATTGAAGATTTCCGCGCCAAATCATCAGAGGATCCCCGCTTTGCAGGTCTTGCAGACATCTGCGAAGCAAACCGGAACCTGTGGTGTCCTGAAGCAGAGGAATATCTGCTGGCAAACTGGTAAGGAGGAAACATGATGGAAATGTTCCGAAAGCCCTATCCTGAAAACTATGATGTGATCGTAGCAGGCGGCGGCCCCGCAGGTATTGCGGCGGCTGTTTCTGCGGCGCGGCAGGGTGCAAAAACTGCACTGGTGGAGCGCTACGGCATTCTTGGCGGCATGCTTACCTCCGGCCATGTGCAGCCCATCCTCGGCCGCGCAGAGGGACGTACCATGTATGACGAGATCGTGGCGCTTCTGACCGAAGGCCATGAGGATGCACCGAAGATGGTTACCCGCAACGGCAGTGAGATCGGCTTCGATCTGGAGGAGGCCAAGTACCGCCTTTTGAAGCTGTGCGTGGAGAGCGGCGTTTATGTGTATCTGCAGACGGCGGTTGCCGATATTCTGAAAGAGGAGAACCGCATCACCGGCCTGAAGATCTGCACCCCCACGGGTCTTTGCAGCATTTATGCGCCCGTGGTGGTGGATTCCACCGGTGACGGTTTCGTGGCGGCGCTGGCCGGCGCACCTTTTGAAATGGGACGTACGTCTGATGGCCGCTGCCAGCCGGTCACACTGGAATTTACGGTGGACAACGTGGATGAATCCATCGGCATCACCGCTTGGGGCGGCTCCGATCCCGTGACGCTGCCCGACGGCACCCGCTACAGCGATGCCTGCAAGGCAGCCAATGCCCGGGGCGAGCTGCCTGAAAATGTGACCATCGTCCGGCTCCACCGGACGGCAAACCCTGGAGAACGGAACGTCAACGCCACCCAGGTCAACGGACGCGACAGCCTGAGTGTGGAGGGCATCGTGGAAGCGGAGCTGCTGCTGCGCCGGCAGGTGCAGCCCATTATGGAATTTCTGCGCAAAACTGCTCCCGGCTTCCAACATGCACGGGTCAAATCCTCTGCCAGCACGCTGGGCGTGCGGGAGACACGCCGCTTCGTGGGCGAGTATGTGCTTTCCGATTCGGATGTGGAGACCGGTGCCAGATTTGAGGATGTGGTGGTGCACAAGGCATGGTTTCTGATTGATATTCACAATCCTGCCGGCGGCGGTCAGGCAGAAAAACGCGCCCAGCCGGCAACGCCCTACGACATCCCCTACCGCTGCCTGGTTCCCCAGAAGATCGATGGCCTGCTGCTGTCGGGCCGCAATATCTCCGGTACCCACCGGGCGCATGCCTCCTACCGCGTCATGGGCGTAGCCATGGCCACTGGTCAGGCAGCCGGTACGGCGGCGGCGCTGTGTGCCCGCGAAGGCTGCACCCCCCGGAAACTGGACTACCGTAAGGTACAGAAAGCACTGGGCGATTACGGAACCCGGCTTTTCGCGGAAGATCAGGAGGGATAATGGTGGCTGCTGATAAAATTCAGATTCTTTGCTACGGCGACTCCAATACATGGGGCTGCATCGGCAAATGGGTGGAGTCCGACACCCCCTCCGGCCGTTATGACACCGAGACCCGTTGGCCCATGGTGGCGCAATCAGACCTCGGTGAAAAATTCCACATCATTGAGGAAGGCCTGTGCGGGCGCACCACCATCTATCCCCATCCCACGGAGCCATGGAAAAACGGCGAACCCTACCTGACCCCCTGTTTGTATACCCACCGTCCGCTGGATCTTGTGGTGATCATGCTGGGAACCAACGACCTGCAGCTGAAAAAGGATATCACGGCGGAGGAACTGCCCAGGGGCATTTCCCGTCTTGTGGATATCATTCAGTCGCACAAAAAGCCTGGCCGCGGCAATGTACCGCCCAAGATTCTGCTGATCGCTCCCGTTGAGGTGCGGCCCTCTGCACCGGAAGGCCGCACGGCGGTCTATGCAAAATTCCGCGGCGACACCGGTCATGAACTGAGCCTGATGCTGCCGCAGGCCTATAAAAGGGTGGCAGAAGAAAAGGGCTGCTATTTCCTGAATGCGCAGGAATTTGCCCAGCCCGGCTCTGCTGACGGTGTGCATTTCGATGCACAGTCCCAGATTGCACTGGGTCATGCGGTGGCAGCTTTTATCCACAGGGAAATCTATCCCGGATGCGTGAGGTAGCACCATGACAAGCAAGAGTATGCTGTATATGCGATGCCACCGGCCGCTGCCCAATACGCAGGGCATGGCCATTTGGGAAGGCCGTGCATTCATGCTGTATAATACCGGCGTGTGCGCTGTGTTTGATCTGAAAACACGCAGCCGCAAACCGCTGGACGTATTCCCGCTGGCTTCCTACAACGTGGGCAAGCCCACCCGGGATTACCTGAACCATGCCAATTCCTGTATGTTTGGTGCGGTGCACAAGGGCGATAATCCCATCCCTTTGCTCTATGTTACCATCGGCTCCGGTACCGGATATGACGAGGACGGTTATTTTTACCGCTGCGCAGTGGAGAACATCGAAGAGCAGGAAGACGGCTGCTTCCAATCAGAGCTGGTGCAGACCATTACCTACCATCCGGAAGGCAGTCTGCCGGAGGGGACGGAACCGCCCTGCTGGGGAAGCCCCTGTTTTCTGGTGGACAACGGCGGCGGCTTTCTCTATCTCTTCTCTGCCCGTTACCGCACCAAGCGGGACTGTGTGCCGGAGGGAAAGGAAAACGCGTACATCATTACAAAATTCCCCCTGCCCGATCCGAAGCAGGGCGGCATGGTGCGCCTGAGGCCGGAGGATATTCTGGAGCAGTTCTGTGTGCCGTCGGATGTGCTGTTTACACAGGGCGGAACCATTTACAACAGCAGGCTCTATTATACCTTTGGCTATCCCAAGGGCGGTTATCCGCTGCATATCATGGCCTTTGATCTGAAGCGGAAAACCTTATGCGCGCAGGTGGACGACCTGACGGAGTGTTTTTACGGCGAAGAGATCGAATGCTGCGGTGTCTATCAGGGCCGCCTTCTGTGCAACACCTGTGATGGCAGCATTTTTGAAATTCAGGAGGGCTTGCTCCCTCTGTAAGAAACAGGAGGTGCGGCAATGAAAACGCTGGAGCTTACAAAAAGCGTAAGCGTTGCGGGAGAATATGATGTGGTGGTATGCGGCGGCGGGTCTGCGGGCTTCATTGCAGCTATTTCGGCAGCCCGTATGGGCTGCCGCACGGCGCTGGTGGAGCGGCTGGGGTATTTTGGCGGTACCGCAACTGCGGGGCTGGTCATGCCCATCAGCGGATTCTATCACAACGGCAGCAGGGTCATTGGCAGTATTCCGTGGGAATTTATCCAGCAGCTGCAGGCGCTGGGCGGCGCGCTGGTGGAGCTGCCCAAGGGGCATATTTCCGCAAACATTGAGCTTTACAAGCTGGTTGCCCAGCGGATGCTGCTGGAAGCGGGCGTTGCGCTGTATACCAACTGCTATCTGAGCCACAGCCATGTGGAGAAAAACACCGTTGCGGCGATTTTTATAGAGAGCAAGAACGGCACGGAAGCCCTGCTGGGCACCTGCTTTATCGATGCGACCGGCGACGGCGACCTGTGCCGGCTCAGCGGTGTCCCCATGACAGAAAAAGAAGAATTGCAGCCCATGTCCCTCTGCTTTGTGCTGGAAGGTGTGGATGCGGCCACACCGCTGCTGAAGGAAAGCATCCACCACAACGGCATTGGCGGCAAGCCCTCGGTCAATGGCGAAATTCGCAGTTATCTGCTGGAATGTGTGGCGCAGGGAAAACTGCGGCAGTTTGGCGGCCCGTGGTTCAATACACTGGTGCAGGGAAATGGTCTTGCGGTCAATGTGACCCGCACGGGGGGAAACGGTGCAGACCGTGCAGAGCTGACACAGGCGGAAGCGCAGCTTCGGGAGGATATGTTTACCATTGTGGCGCTGCTTCGGGAAAAATATCCGGAGTTCCGGCATTGCAGCATCGTCAATTCCGGTGTCAATGCAGGTATCCGGGAGGCGCAGCAGATCCGGGGACTGTATACCCTGACGGGCAGCGACCTGATGGAGGGAAAAGAATTCCCCTGCCCTGTCGCCCGCTGCGCCCATCCCATGGATATCCACAATGCGGCCTCCTCCCAACAAAGGCTGGTACGGCTGGAAAAGGCGGCTTATGTACCCCATACTGCCCTGATTCCTCAAAAGGTAGACAACCTGATCGCTGCCGGACGGTGCATCAGCGCAGACCGGGAAGCGCTGGCATCCCTGCGGGTGCAGGGTACACTTATGAGCACCGGAGAAGGTGCGGGCATCCTTGCGGCGCTGGCCTGCCGGGAAGCTTGTGCAGTTCGGACAGTTCCGCAGGAACGGCTGCGGCAGCAGCTGCAGGAGCGGGAGCTGGTGCAATAAAGAAAAAAGAAGCACTTGATTACCAAGTGCTTCTTTTCAGTGCGTCGAAAAACCGGAGATCTTCTGGTGCGCTTGTAGGGGCGGCTATTAGCCGCCCGAAGTGTTCACGATTTTTGCGTGCAAAAACAGAAAAATTATTTCATTTTTCAAAATAATACGAACATATATAAAGGAATGAAAGCGG
>JAFYLN010000056.1 GCA_017537045.1 Oscillospiraceae bacterium
GAAGGCATAATATTGGGGATACTGAGAATGGACTTCTGGCGGGGATTTTGATATACTGATCATGTTGGGCGGCTTTCCGTATGGAAGGCCGCTTTTTCTGCAGATAAGCGGGATCGAACCGCTGACCTCTTGAATGCCATGTCCTCCAGGGGAGGACAAAATGAATATAATTGGATTATTTAGTCCATATAGTCTAATTTTGATGCATAAACAGTCTATTATATGATAGCTGGTCCATGGTGTTTCGTCGTAGTTCAAGATTAATTCAAGATGAAAGTGTATCGGGTTCCGGGGGTGTATCGCCCTCGGTTCCACCCGATCAACACGGAAAGGACGAAACTATGGCGTATGTAACTACCAGGGAAATTGCGGAAAAATGGGGCGTTTCTCAAATTTTGATCAGAAGATTGTGCAGACAGGACAGAATCCCCGGTGCGATGTGCAGAGAGGGCGTCTGGCTGATTCCGGAGGATGCAGTCCGTGTGTCGCGGACGGATTCGGCGTATGCAACGGGGCCTGAGTTGCCGGAACTCGCCAGAAAGCTGCAAAATCAGAAGAAAAAGAAGAATTTTCACGGACTGTACGATTATGTGGTCATTGATCTGACCTATTCCTCCTCACGCATGGCCAGCTGCCGCCTGACCCGCCAGCAGGTGGAAACCATCTTCCGGAAGGGCAAAGTCCGGGAGTCCTTCGAGCCGCTGAAGGTGTCGGATCTCATCGAGGTGCTGAACCACATCCATTGCGTGGACTACATCTTAGACCATGTGATGGAACCTCTGACCCAGAAGTTTATCCGCAAACTCCACGAGATCCTGATGACCGGCACGGTGGATGCCTACCGCCAGCAGGTCCGCCCCGGCGAGTACCGCACGGTGACCTCCCGTGCCAGAGATCGGGCGCTGCTGCCTGCAAAACAGATCAATTCCAGTCTGACGAACCTGCTCCGGGAGTACGAGAATCAGGAGGAGATCCAGCGAAAGCAGATCCTGGACTTCCATGTTCGGTTCGAGGAGATCTTCCCCTTTGAAGACGGCAACGGTCGCGTTGGCAGACTCATTATGTTCAAGGAATGCCTGCGCCATGGCGTCATGCCCTTCATCATCGACGATAAAAGAAGGTCCCGATACCTCCACGGCATCCGGGAATGGCACGAGGATCGCTACACCCTGACGGACGTGGTTATGGACGCCCAGAGCCGATTTGAAGCCCAAATCGAACTCCAGCGACTCCACGCCGCAGGCCAATTCTACGCGCCTGTAATCTGCAAGGAGGGCTTCGACGATGAAGATGAATGAGTTTATGACTACCCTCCAGGCGAAGCTGGATGACCTGCAGCCCAAGTATCCCAACAATGCGGAGAGCATTCTGGAGGTACTGTACGATACCTATAACGAACATAGCTGCTTCGAAAATGAGCAAATCAAAGCCGACTTCGAGGAACTCTACCAGTGCATGAACGGGAAACCTCTGCAGGAGATGGATGAGATTATTTATGCTGTTTGTACCCTGTGTAGGGATCATGAGAGGGCAGGATTTCTGGAGGGGGTTAAGGTAGGACTTCACTTGATGAATGCGCTTTGGGATCAGTGTATTTGAAAAGTCATTCTTTTGACAGTTAAATCTTATTGAAATGTCATTGATTTACTGTGTGAAATGTATTGAAATGTCAAATTTGGTATATTACCAGATTTTGATGAGTTGTGTTAGAACATGAAGGGGTGGGAGAGCTGTGTATACTCAAATTAACAGTGGGGTAATCACATGGTTACCTCCACCCCCTTGATTGCCAGAGATAAAATTCATTGATCCATTGCGAAGTATACTGTGTCAGAATTTCGTTCAAACGAAATTTAGACGAAATTTAGCGAAATGAAAACGAAATTTCCATGGGCTAATTTCGTTTTGGCGAACTTTGTCCACGCAGTGATAAAAAAGATATTCTTGGCTATGTTTTAACACAAATATTTGCATTTAACATTTTCATTGTTACAATGCAATAAAAGATGTTAATAAAGCGGCGCTGCTGTGAAATTTATTGAAATGGCATTGGGTTTAAGTGTGTTTCAGCAGTTCCGGGAGATGTATTTCAAGGAAAAGGAATAGATTATTGTACATAGCTGTGATATAATATAGAACAAATATACGAATTAACGGTGGAGGGCAGATTATGAGTGAGAACAATACAGAACTGATTATTTATCAGACTGAGGATGGCACGACTAAGATTGATGTATATTTCCAGGGCGACAATGCCTGGCTGAGCAAGGCACAGATGGCAGAGCTTTTCCAGAGAGACCGATCCGTCATCAGCCGCCATGTCCGCAATGTGTTTGACGAGGGTGAATTGGATGAAAAAAGCAATGTGCAAAAAATGCACATTGCAAATTCGGACAAGCCCGTGGAATATTACAGCCTGGATGTCATCATCTCCGTTGGCTACCGGGTCAAGTCCCTGCGTGGTACACAGTTCCGTATCTGGGCGAATTCCGTCCTGAAGGAGTATCTGATCAAGGGATTTGCTATGAACGATGATCTGCTGAAACAGTCCGGCGGCGGTAACTACTTTGACGAACTGCTGGAAAGAATCCGGGACATTCGTTCCTCCGAGAAGGTGTTCTGGCGGAAGGTGCTGGACATCTACGCTACCAGCGTGGATTACTCTGCCAATGCTGAGGAAAGTGTGCTGTTTTTTAAGACCGTGCAGAACAAGATGCTCTATGCGGCCACTGGTATGACGGCGGCGGAGCTGGTAAGCGGACGGGCCAATGCCCTGCTGCCCATGATGGGTATGACTGTGGTCAAAGGCAAGCGCCCTACCCTGGCGGAGGCAAAGACTGCCAAGAATTACCTGAACGAGGAAGAACTGGGCACCCTCAACCGGCTGGTGTCTGCCTATCTGGATCTGGCGGAGCTGCAGGCGATGCGGAAAAAGCCCATGTACATGAAGGATTGGGTTGCCCGTCTGGATGATTACCTGAGAATGACGGACAGCGAGGTACTGCAGAATGCTGGCAAGGTGTCCCATGCGTTGGCAGAGCAGAAGGCTAAGGAGGAGTACCGGAAGTACAAGCAGCTTCACAGCGGCGAGCTGTCCCGAGTGGAGCAGGCGTTCCTGGAATCTGTAGAGGCAACAGCCAAGCGGCTGGAAGGCAAATAACGAACGAAGGAGCAGACTGATGTCTGCTCCTTTTTGATACCAAGAACTTTTATTTTTCGCAAGTTTATGAATGAGTTTATGACTGCCCTCCAAGCCCATCTGATCACCCAGCAGTCAAACTATTCAGCCAATGCTAAGAGCATCCTGGAGGTGCTGCTCGATGCCTATAACGAATCCAGTGGCTTCAATAACGCAGCCATCAAAGCCGACTTTGAGGAGCTTTACCGGCTCAAAAACGGCAAGCCTCTGAAGGAGATCGATGAGAACATCTATACCGTCTGTGTCCTATGCAGGGATCATGAAAATGCGGGTTTCGCCGAAAGGGTTAAAGTTGGAATGAGTCTCGCGAAAGAACTGAATATCATCTAAACAGAGTAACAGGGCAGCCGAAAGACTACCCTGTTATTCTGAACAATCATGCGCCGAAGTCGGCATATTGGGACAAAGCGCTCACTGCACGAAGAAGTGTAGCACGAGACTCACTGCCAAAAGACATCTGGCCAAGTCGAACCTCATAAGCTCGGGAGGAATATTGCCTGATGAAAAGTGCATCATAAAGTTCTTCTAGCCTTTCTTCAAAATTAACAAGTTTTATACGTTCCGTTTTCTCTGCCTCGTCGTATGTTTCATTATTGGCCAGCAAACTCCTCCTTAGACTGGATCCCATTTCTGTATTTCCCAAGAGATCACGGAGAGGAGAACTGTCCTTTCCAGTTACAAATGCTTCATATCTGCGATAATCGCTGATTTTTAGTGCAGTCATAATAGGGACTAAGAACATCAAGCAAAACTGCGTTGCCTTTCCTTCAGAAAAAGCAAAATCATACTGTCTACTATCATGCGTAGGTGCATATGCTGCGGCCTTAGCCATACGGTAGAACTTTGCAATTTCACGTAGCGTAAAATGGTTCTGCTCTATCACAGTTTTGCAGACTTCCTCATAAACATATGATCCATGGTTCAATCCAATCTCCTGATAAAAGCGATCCATTTTAGCAGGTGGCAAATCAATCCGAAGATCAAAAAACCTATCCAGATACCTGGATGCGTCAAAATCACTACCGTAATGATTTCGTACAGCGTGTTGCAGTTCCGCTACGTTGACTGAGAATACAAAAGTGATTCTACTATTGCTGAAATAGTGTTTAATTCGTTCCAGAAGTTTAATCGCAAACGCAGGATTGCACCGATCCAGCTCATCAACGAAGATAACTAATCTATTACCACGTTCTGCAAGAAGAGAATCTAAGAAGTCTGCAATCTGGTCCTGCATGCTCTTTGCAGAGCGAATTTTCTCAAACGGATCCTCACTCCGAAGAGCATCACGTATTGCAACGATAGACCGACCGGATACTGCTTCTGCAATACTGGAAGCGACATCTAAAAATCCAGGCCTCTGCGTAAAGGTAAAATCTGTACTTACACTTTGCAAGATGGAATATACCAGTGACAGTATAGGATCCTCATCACAATCATTAACCCATGCATCATAGTATACAGATATCTGTGGCTGAAGGTCTGGCTTATCTGTTGCTCTAATACTATTCCATGTAAGTTTAACACGATCGTTGTCATCAGAATGTGGATTCTCAATATGCTCATTGAATGCATCTAGCACCAATTTGACCTGCTTCACAAAAAACGTTTTACCTGCGCCCCAGCGAGCATCTAAGGCAATTGAGCAACTGGACTCGATGGAGTTAAGTAATTCTGTAAATCGCAGGACATCAATATTGCGATCTAGCATATCCTTTTCAAACATTTCAAGGACATTTTCATGGGTAGGCTGAAAATCAAAAGTTGTCATATATTTTGCTCCTATCTATATTTATCATAGGTTTCGGCGTGCAGTTCTACTTATATCATATAGTATAAAAGATAATATGTCCAATAAATGGGGTGTAATTGATTCGATATGCTACATCTATTGTATTACACACAATACTATTAGGTAACGATAATTGACCACTTCATGCCATCTGTCATATACACATGTTTGAGGCCAGTCCATATAAACCTGGACTGGCCTATTGTTACTGGAAATTAATTAGCTCGCGGGAGATTACCATCATCGCATCATCAAAGTTGGGTGTCTCCACTGTTTGACGAATTAAGGAATAAAGCATTTGGGACGTACAATAAAGATTTGTTTTCTCACAGTTCTTTGATATACCAACGTGGTGACTTATACTGCGATTGATAGTTGAATTATTCAGAGAAAGTACATCGCTTGGGAGTGTATCGCAAAAGAATACATTCTCGATGTACGATGCTTTTCGCGCACCAATCAGTAGGTTAATGCGTTGGCACACCAAATCAGAGATAATCTCTTTTTTTGATTCATTGAGTTTCAAATCTTGAGAAAAGTGGATTTGCATACATTTTACCCCCTATTCAATGTTATTTTGGTTGACGACAGTATAGTACATGAATAGGGAAATAAAACGTACTGAAAGTTGTCGAATAGGTTCTCCTGTAGCCCGGAGAGGGGAAAACTACAGATTACTCCATTCCAGCTTCCAAAAGGCCAATGCGATTATCACACAGCTGAATGATGTAACCAGGGATGGTGGGATATTCTGCGGGATTTAACTGAAAGAGACTATCATTCTCAATATGGTATACTTCATCTACAAAACGCTTGAAAACAGAATCTCCCATATTGCCATGATCAATAATACGGTACAACTGAATCTTTTCGTAGTTACTCTGTAGCGTTTTGTAAAGCGGTATCATCTGGGAAAGATCGTGCGCACGAGCATACACTCTATCGTAGTCGAACCCGGGGATACAGGAGCTAATGGTTGCTGTGGCAGATGCAATTTCGTCAGCAGTCATTACCCGGCTTGTGCCGTTACTCTGAATTGTGGGCTGGACTCTGTCGGGGTGGAATACATTCGCAAGCAACTGCCATTCAAGTCCTTTATCACCCAATGCTTCAAGCTTTCTACGCAGGTAGATAAGTTTGTTGATTTCATCTGCATTACCAGATATATTCTGGTCAGCAATCTCAATAAAAGACTTAATATCCTGCGGAGAAATCGCTTTTTCAGTCAGTTCGCCATTGTTGTTACTTAAAAAAGCGGCTACGGGGACAGGGTTGAATCGGCTGCGGATGCAGGTTGTGTGAATCAGGTCAATGACAGGATCGAAATCGTGCGTCAGCATTACAACATTTTTTCCCTGAAGGGAGCCCTGGCCCTGGAAAAGCATTTCCATAATGGCATACTTTTTGTTGTTATCAAAGGACGAGATAGGGTCATCCAAAATAATCAGGTCAGGACAATCCTTTAGCGCCTGATACATGAACAAAACCAAGGCAAATGCATTTCGTTCACCATAGCTAAGATGCGCCTTGACATCAGTTACAACAGCAGTGGCATCGTTACTCACAAGACAGAGCTTATAGGTGCCATCGGTCGGATTCTCGTCAATTGATACATTATATTTGTATCCTGCGCTTTCCAGAAAACTATTAATATCCGTTGTATGTTTTTCTATCGTCCTCCGGACACTGGCGGATTGCCTGCGAATGGCCCCCTGAAGCCGGCCGGCGCGAGTGATAACCTGATCCAATGCTGCATTCAGCGGTGCAATTTTGCTCCGGGTGTACTCTGTGTTTATGTGACTTGCGTACTGCAAGTCGATTTTTTCTCTACTTAATGCAGTGACCACAGCATCTACATCTTTTAGTGTAACATAGTTAAATGCCTTGATTTTCATCAGCTGCTGATGGAGAACGCTGACCTGGCCTTTGATTTCCTTCAGATAGTTGATTTCTGCAGGAGAGAGCTCAGTGGCACTGCCAATCATTCGATCAATATTTGCATTAACCTCGTCTGTAAAATAGTCTTTAAGTGACTGGAAAACAGCGAGCATCTTCTGTAATTCAGTTACGTATTTGGAATCATACTCCACTGCTACCTGCCTCACAGTATGCTTGTGTTCTTCGTGGAGAGGGCCTGCGCAATAAGGGCAAACATCAGCTGTATCAAGGAATGCTTCACCTTTACTCTGCCAGGTAAGCCATCCGACATTGTTGGCAGACCTAATAAAGGGAGTGTACGCGGTCAGCTGTTCAGGAATGTTTTCGACCTTATTGCCCTTAGCAAGACCTTTGCCAATAGAACCGGTTTTAGAGTAACCATTCTGAGCTTTACCAAAGCCTGCGATGAAAGCAGACAGCTCATTAATTAACTCATCCAGTTCCGGATTGTTTTGGAAAGTTTCCTGGATGCTGGCAATGTGCTCCTGAATCTGCTGCATCTGATGGTCGTAATCGGGGGTTTTGATAAGAATCTCAAAACTATTTGCCAGAAGATCATTGGGCTGGAAAAGATACTGACTAACGTATGTATCGTTAAAAATCGCAACCCTATTCATTGGGTCAGAGCACACAATACGTGGCAGGTGTTCCTCATTAGCAGGTGTTTCACCGCAGTACTTATAGGGGGTCAATGACAGCAGTTTATCAGGTACGGATGCATATTCCAATGCATGCGCAATAGAAGATTTGCCGGTACCATTGATGGCATATTTTATATTCAAACGCCCCGGTTCCAGAGAGATTTGGCCATGATCGATGTTATTACAATTGAATAGTTCGATAAGCATAATACTTCCTCCATTGGGTATAGTAAATTAAGTATACCATGTTTTTACAAAAAAACAAAGAACGGCGCATTATCAGGAATGCGCCGTTCTGGCTTATTCCGATGCCTTGAAGTTATACACAGGCCGGATTTGCTCCACGATATCCACGGTAGGACCAATCTGGGAGATAATCTCTTCAATTCCCTTATAGGCCATGGGAGACTCGTCCAGGGTATCCCGACTTACGCAGGTGGTGTAGATACCGGACATCTCCTCGCGGTATTCCCGCAGGGACAGCTTAGCGAAAGCTTCCTTCCGGCTCATCAGGCGCCCAGCGCCGTGAGGTGCAGAGTAATTCCAGTCAGGGTTGCCCTTGCCGATACAGATCAGGCTTCCGTCACGCATGTTGATGGGAATCAGAAGCTTTTCACCAGACTTGGCGGACACAGAACCCTTACGCAGAATCATATTATCGGTATCGATATAGTTGTGGATGGTGGTGAACTGCTCCGCAGCTGTCAGACCCATTCCGGACAGAATCACATCCATCATTGCCTTGCGGTTCAGCGTGGCGAAATGCTGAACGATGCGCATATCGTGGATATAGTCGTCGAACAGCTTGCCTGAGACCCAAGTCAGATCCTTGGGAACATCAATAGGATGCTCTTTACGCAGACGATCAATGGTAGGCTGGATTTCCTGATAACGGCCTTCTGCCTTCAACTGTGCGATGGCTTGCTCAATCTGGTGGTAAGAACCGCCCCAGAAGGACTTGCGGCCTTCGTCCTGATAGAACCGGGCTACCTCGTTGCCCAGGTGCCGGGAACCGGAGTGGACGACAATATAGAGGTCTCCGTTCTCGCCACGGTCCACTTCAATGAAATGGTTGCCGCCGCCCAGAGTACCGATGCTCAAAGCTGCACGCTCCAGATTTACATACTTGGCACAGCTCAGCTGGGCTAACCCGATTTGGGAATTCAGCGCGTGGGGATTCCGACGAACTTCCCGCCCACAGGGAATCCGCTCACGGATCAGTACATCCAGCTTCCGAAAATCAATTTCGGTCTGGGAGATCCGGACAGTTTCCATGCCGCAGCCAATATCCACACCCACCATACCGGGAACGATTTTATCCGTAATGGTCATCGTGGTGCCGATGGTACAGCCCATACCGGCATGGACGTCGGGCATGATGCGGATCTTGCAGTCAGAGAACGCTTCCTGATCGCAGACAGCTTTAATCTGACTCTCCGCGGCTTTCTCCAGCTGAGGTGTATAACAAACGGCGGTATTAAATTGTCCCTTTACTTCGATCATGGAAGTTTCTCCTTTCATTTCTGTTTTCTGAAGAAGTCCAGCAGGGACTTCTTTTTCTTTTGATTGTATTCTTTCTGAAGCGCCCAGACATCTATCCGCTCGCCATGAAGGAAAACGGATTCAAAGCCGACCTCGAACACTTCCTGTGATATCATTCCCTCATCCAGTAACTCGTACTCATACAGGTAAGTGTACAGATCTAACCAGGGCTCACCGAAATCACAGATGTGCTGGATCTTGCTTAAGACTTCACAAACCTCTCCGGCATTCATCTGTTTGCCGACATATTGTCTGCGAAGCTCTGTCATAATCATATCATACACCTGCTGTTCGTCAACCGAATAGTCCAGGGTGTAGTTGTAGAGAACGGATATGGTTTGGTTCAGGTCGGACATGCAGAATGCCAAATCCAGTATGGGAGCAGTGATGGGATCCTCAGTTTCCAGCGCGAAGTCCAGATCCTTCTCAAATTCCTCCTGCAGTCCTGCAAGAAGCATCAGACGGTGATATGCTGCGCGTTCCGGTGTCACGTTGGATCCCTCCTTTCTCAATCATGCTGCGATTTTAGCATATCGCTCCGTGCCCAGGATATCCAGCATGTAGCCCATGGGAGAAAGATTGTTCGAGGACAGCATACCGAAGATTCTGGGACTGCAGCCACTGACCAGTGCAACACCCTGCTCATTCATGGTAACGGGCTGCTGCTTGGTCCGACTTGCCACATTCCAGAAGACAACTTTGGGAAGCTGATAGCCGGCCTCTGCAAAGATATTCTTCGCATACTCAAAATTGGTTATATCTGCGCCCTTGGTGCAGTAGTCGAACTCCATATCGGAGATGATGTACAGCGTAGCGGGCATTTCGGACTGAGGCACCTTGTTTTTGACTGCGGCACGGAGGATCAGCTCAAATACCTTCTGGATGTTGGTGTTTGCTACCTCGTTGTACTTGTGGCAGTAGTTCACCTTCTCCCATATATCCTTGCCCTTGATCTCCACCAGCTGAGGCTTTTCGGAGAAGGTAATGAAATGATTCTTGAATGCGCCGGTGTTTCGCTCGGCGAAATAAATCCCCAGGGACAGGGCCACTGCCGCAGGCCGGGGCTGGAGAGGAGCATACATGGAACCGGAGCCATCGATGACTACCAGGGCATTCTCAGAGCCTGCAAAATCAGTCTGGGAATTCCAGGTTACATCGATTGCCTTACGCTCGGCACCGCCGACCTTCCCCTCGAAGAAGGGGGCAATGATATCATAAGGGGTGAGTGTGCCGACGTTCAGCTTGGCTTCACCCTTACTTACCTTGCTCATGAAGTCGCCATACCGGTTGCCATCATTCCGCAGAAAAGCCTTTCGATACTTATACATGGCCTTGGAGGGCTGTTTGGAGTAGTCAAAGGAGTAGTCCTTCTCCCGGAGGTTGTTCTCGATGATGCGGATTCGCTCACGGAGCTTTACCAGCATCTTGCGGTATGCGGCATCGTCCATTCCGAGGAAACGGGCAATCCGCTTGGCCATGCGAACGGTCTCTACATTGGAAGCATTGACGGAAGGAAGCCACTTGGCAAGCAGGCTCACTTCATCGCCCATATCCATTGCCATATAGTCCTTATCCAACTGATTCTTGATCAGGTTCAGGGCATCCTTCTCGCAGGCAGTACCCATCAAGGCCAGCAGGTCATCCCACCGGCCGTATTCTGCTATGTAGGGAAGATTCTTCCGCACGGATACAGGCGCGTTTTCTGCTAGCCATTTCATCGCCACACGGAACACCTTCCGCTCGCCGAGGCCACCCCGGACATCCCGGGCAAAAAACAGAGTCTTCATCGCCAGGTCGGGATCTTCAGCGAAAGCGCTCTGGAAGCGGCTGATGATCTCCTGCTCACCCGCACTTCTCAGTGCGCCGATGGTTGCAAACAGGTCGAGGCAGTCGGAATAGGTGGTTGCGTAGCTCAGCGCACCATTTTCGGTGTATGCACGATTGGCCTCGGTTTTAATATACTCTAACATGAAAATCCCTCCTTAGGATTGTAATAGTTGAAACAAGGCACACCCCGGTTTCGGGAAACAGACAGTTATTCACTGTGATCAGAAATGCTTTGATCGCTGTATGTGCCTTTTCCAAGATGCTTGACTGCACGGTCACCAATCGCTCTACCCTCGAAGGATACATATTCCTCCCGTGCAGGAGGAAAAAGCGTCCATAGCAAATTGCTGTAAGCATCTTTGTTGGTGAGACAAGGCACCATTTTCTCAAAGGTGGGATTCGAACCCACAAGTACCATTTCGTGAGACTGCTGTTGGTGCCTTTGTGAAATTGGAACAAGGTACCGTATGAAACGGGATTCGAACCCGTGATGTCGGAGTATGAGCTCCGGTGCTATAACCACTTAGCTATTCAGATGATTGCTGTGGGTACCTTTATAGTTACAAGGCACCATTTTAGGTGGGATTTGAACCCACGACACGCGGATTTCTAGGTCCGCTGCTATACCAACTTAGCTACAATGCAGTTGCTGTTGGTGCCTTTGTGTCTATATAGTATCAGTGAGTACGAGGAAAATCGTGGAAAAAAAGTTGCGAACTCATTTCTGAGTCCGCAACTGCATCTGTTTTGTGATTCTGTTTTTCAGTTTTTCTTTGAACTGGTCCGGGGAAATGACCTTCAGCACATGACC